>DATLXD010000054.1:0-2252 GCA_035575965.1 Pyrinomonadaceae bacterium
TGGCAGCGAAGACGGAAAGCATGGCTTTTGCCCGTTCGGTAGCCTTTTTTCAACTCCGCCCGTTGTTCGGCGGTTAATTTGATTACTTTTGTTTTACCCATTTCAACAAATAGTCTAACCTATTTCTGTTGGGGTGCTTATCTGTGTTTATCTGTGTTCGTCTGTGGACAATTTCTCCTTATTATTTTTTGTATGAGGTCTGGAAGTATTTGGGACAAGCCGCAATCGCACGGCGAAATCTTAAAAAAAATTTGGAAGCACTTGGATTTGGGCGTTTTGGAGCGCGAACATCCGTTTCACACGCCGGTTTTTGCTACCGTTTGCGACGATGCGCCGGAGTTGCGCGTCGTCGTGCTGCGGCGTTTCTGGCGCAAAAACCCGCGCGGTTTGGCGTTTCACACGCACGTCGGTGCGCCGAAAATTTCGGAAATCAAATCTAATCCGAAAGTTTCCTTCGCCTTTTATCACCCGCAGGAAAAACTTCAGCTTCGCATCAAAGGTTTTGCCGAAATTCACACATCGGGCGAGCTGCACGAAGAACAATGGCTGGCGACGGAATTTTTCTCGCGCCGCTGCTATGTCGGCGAAGCACCGACCGTTGCTAAAGAAAAACCGACGAGCGGTTTGCCCGAAGAAATTATTAACCGCAAACCGACTAAAGAAGAAAGCGAAGCCGGAAAATCCAACTTCGTCGTCGTTACTTCGACGATTGATTCGATTGACTGTCTGGAACTCGACGTGAAAGGAAACCGCCGCTCGCTGTTCGTCTGGAACGACGCGGGCGACCTCGAAACCAAATGGCTCACGCCTTGAATTTACAAAGCTGTTACGACTTAAAACGACTTTTGCGCTTTTCAAAATTTAGTTTCTACAACGCGAATTATGTTTGACGATTCAAAGAAAACGAATCGAAAGTATTCGATTCATTTTTGTGAACGGTAAAAAATTATGCGAAAAACAATTTTATCTTTACTTTTAACGCTCATTTTCGGAAGTTTTCTGCAAGCCCAAACCAATCAAAAAGTCACTGTTCAAGTGAATCAGCAAAAAATGCTTGCCAAAAATAAATTAACAATTAAGTTCGTTTCACTCGTCGAAGATTCACGCTGCCCGACCGATACCAGATGTATTCAAGCCGGAAATGCCAAAATTCAAATTGAAGTCAAAAAAGCCGGCGGCGCTTCTAAAACTTTCGAGCTAAACACAAACGCCAAACCGCAAATCCTTTCTTTTGCAGGCTACACGATTAAATTAACTGACCTTAATCCGAAACCGGCAACAAATATTAGAATCAATCGTCTTGGTTTTAAGGCAACTTTTATGGTCAGCAAATTGGGCAATTCAAAATAATTTTGACTGAAAAAGAACTTTAAGTTTGATTATTTGTATTTCCTTCAACTACATATCTAACATCATTACCATATTCACCTGCAATTCTGTAAATAATTTCCCGATTTTCTTTCGGTAATTCTCGTATTGCCCTATTATTTGCCCAAATTCAAAATTTGCTTTTTGTTTAATCGAATTTTCCAATTCAAGTTCCTCTAGATAACTCATCAAAAATTTGTTCTTCAATATATTTTTCAGCTTTGATTGTCCATTCTTTTTCCGGTTGACTGAGAAGGCTGAAAGGTTGTTCACCGTAAAGTTTATCTTGAAGTTTATTCAAGGCAGTCGTGCCGGTTTCGCCAATGTTCATCCTGCGACTGTCGCAGATATGTTTCATTGCTATCAGGCAAGCGCGACGATGTGCAGATTCAAGCTGTTTATTATCGGCAGGAATTTTACCTACGAATTTTTCCTTTAACTTTTTGACGGTATTTGTGAAGAAAGTTTTACCTTGCTCGGTGGCAATCTCAAGACCTTTCTTTTTGACGTAGCCTAAAGCGTATGTTCCTATAATCGCTTCGCTAATCATTAGCTTTACCTCGTGAGTGGTTTGAGAGATGTGAGGATTTTCTACTCAATTTTTTGCTGTTTATCAATTCTTCAATCTCTTCCGCGTGTTTCGGAACTTTCGCCGCCGAATTTAAGTCGCCGTCTTTCGTTAAACTTTCAGAAACGGATTCGTCAGATACATCAAAATAATCAGCAGGATAAAATACGGAATTAAAACCGCCGCGCCCGCGTAATCTTTGGCGACGCGCTGTCCGAAGAAAAGCGCGGCGATTGATGCCGCGCCGAGGATTGAAGCGTAAAATATCAATGCGGTCGAACCCGAAACGAGAAAATAGGTAATTCCGACAGCACTC
>DATLXD010000055.1:0-5320 GCA_035575965.1 Pyrinomonadaceae bacterium
TTGGGCAATCAACTTGATAGCGTGTCGCGTTCCTTTTATACTCGACTGCAACGCTTGTTCTAAAGCGTCGGGAGTTTGTTTTTGTCGGTTTTTCACACAACAGATTCTAACAAACTCCTCTTTACTGTCGTGTGCTTAGAATAGAATTATAGAACATCTTACTTTTTGTCGAAAACCTGCATTACTTTGCTATCATAAAAATTATGAATCTACGCGGTATCCTACTTTTTTCATTCGTTTTTGTTTTTTCTTCTCCTAACATCTCAGCCTTTGAAAATGAATATTTTTATCTGGCGGCTGAACCGATTATCCGCATCGGTTTAGCGACTAACGCGAGTTCGGCAGCGATTACGACCACCGATTCGCAGCTTGTTGCCGTCAGTCCCGACGAGCCGAACAAATTTTTAGCCGTCAATCGAATAAGCGTTTCGGTGCGTTCGTATCGCCCGCCCGAATACGAAATCTATCGTTTTGAAATTCAAAACGTCGCCACACGCGAAGAAGCTGACGGCTTGATGAAAGACGTGCGCGAAACAACCGGCGAAAAAACTTCTGCCGTGCTGGACGCAAAAACAAATACCTGGCGCGTTTCCATCGGCGAAGCAAAACAAACCGTCGAAGAAGCTAACGAATTTAAAGCGGCTTTGAGTGAAAAAGGTTTTGAAGAAGCCGTTATGATAACGGAAAAATTCACGCAGCCGTCGGAGGAAGCCGTGAAACTTTCCGGTCAGATTTCCAAAGGCGGAAAATCCCAAGTCAGAAGCATAATTTCCTCTGCGGCGAACAACTCCGATACAAATCCAAATAAAATCAAAACAACTGTTTCGAGCAATCCGACCATCCCCGACATTAATCCGAATCTGCGCGAAGTCATTGTCAACGGCGCAAGTCCGTCGGCAAACTTTACTTCTCTGAAATCTGTTGCTTTCGGCTCGGTGAACGAACGCGCCGTGCCTGTCCGCTACAATGGTAAAGCGTATCGCGGGCGCATCGAAGTTTTCGTCAATTCGCGCGGAACTCTGACGGTCGTCAACGCCGTATCTTTGGAAGATTATCTTTTGGGTGTTGTGCCGAATGAATTAAGTTTGCCCGCGCTTGAGGCGCAAAAAGCGCAGGCGATTGCCGCCAGAACTTACGCTGTCGCCAACATCGGGCAGTTTGGAAAGAAAGGTTTTGATATACTTCCGACCGTTCGCTCGCAGGTTTATAAAGGTTTTTCGTCGGAATCGAAAATGGGAACGCAAGCCGTTCTGGAAACGCGCGGCATTTTTGCAAGCTACAAAGGCAAGCCGATAAACGCGCTTTACACTTCGACGTGCGGCGGCAGAACGGAAAATTCCGAAAACATTTTCGACTTTAACGAGCCGTATCTGCGCGGCGTCGAATGCTCTCTGGAAGGTCGCAAACATTTCGAGCCGTTTTTGATAAAAACAGTTCGCCAGCCCGCAAAAATGCGCGACGAAAAAAATCTTGAACTCGTTCGCCTGATGTCGCTTTTCGCCGTCAACGGTTTTCAACTCAGCGTCGCACAATTAAATGACGATTTTTTTGAAGACGAACCGACCCAAAGTGAAATGTCGAATTGGCTGAATCAATTGGCGATAAAATTTGGCAAAACCTTCCCGAATGTAAATAAAGAATCAGCTAAACCTTTGGAACTCGCCCGAATTTTATCGGCGATGATTTACGGCGATAATTACGCCAACACGCTTCTGAGCGAATCCGACATCAATTATCAACTCGCGTTTGACGATGCGACGGAAATTCCGCTGGCGAAACGCGCCGATGTTGCGATTTTATTCCGCGACGGTTTCTTTTCGCTGTATCCCGATTTAACCTTAAAGCCGAACAAAGCGTTTTCACGCGCCAAAATGCTGCGCCTCATCGAACAAATTTACACGAAAAAGAAATGGTTTCCGACTTTGCAGACAGGCGAAACAAAATCGAGCGTTGACGGCAAACTCGTTATCAAAACGGGAAAAACCGAAAGGCAGATTGTCGTTCGTCCCGATGTTTTTCTCTTGCGGCAATTTGGCGACGACTTTTATCAAGTCAAAGAAACCGCACTGCTCGGCGGCGAAACCGTGAATTTTCAAACCAACGGCACGGGCGAAATTGTCTATCTGGAAGTCAAACCGACCGAAGCGCCGACGACCGCCGACCGAATGTCGAGCTTTTCGATGTGGAACGTCAATCTTTCGCCGTCGGCGGTGCAATCACGTCTGTCGCGCTACGTGCGCGGAATCGGCTCGCTGATTGATGTCCGCGTCGTCCAACAAGGCTTTTCGCGCCGCGCAACTGATTTGGAAATCGTCGGCACAAACGGCACATTTCATCTCAAAGGCGGCAAAATCCGCTCGGCTCTCAGGTTAAACGAACAGCTTTTCGTCATCAACAAACGCTACGATTCAAACGGCAGAGCAACCGGCTACAATTTCACCGGACGCGCCTGGGGACACGGCGTTGGAATGTGCCAATACGGTGCGTATGGCTTAGCAAAAATGGGCGTGAAATACGATGCGATTTTGAAGCATTATTACACGGGAATTGATTTAACAAAGGCTTACTAAAATTTTGGAGATTACCAATGAGACTTTTCAGTATTGGGCAAAAGGAAAAACTTGAATCAATCAAAGAACTACCTTTCAAACTCGAAAAGGAAATTCAAAAAATCAGCGAAGATAATTTAGAGATAATTTTTGGGCTGGATTTTGTTAAATCAGAGTTCAGCCTTAACAGTTTTCGGATTGACACTTTAGCCTTTGAGAAAGCAACTCAATCCTTCGTAATTATCGAATACAAACGCGACAAAAATTTTAGTGTCATTGACCAAGGTTATGCCTACCTTTCTTTGATGCTCAACAACAAAGCAGATTTTATTCTGGAGTACAACGAAAATTGCAAAGACAGTTTGAAAAAAGCAGATGTTGATTGGTCACAGTCAAAAGTTATATTCGTTTCGCCTTCATTCACGTCTTACCAACGAGAAGCTATAAACTTTAAGGATTTGCCAATTGAACTTTGGGAAATTAAGAGGTACTCAAACAATTCTATAATTTACAATCAAATTAAAACTTCTGGTGCAGAGGAAAGTATCAAAACTATTTCTAAGCAAGATGAAACAATTGAAAAAGTCAGCAAAGAAATAAAAGTTTATACCGAACAGGAACACTTAAATAAAGCGAATGACGAGACACGCGAACTTTATGAAAAATTAAAAAATGCAATTCTAGCGTTTGATAATATCGAAATAAAACCAACCAAACTCTATGTTGCGTTTGTATCAGGGTCAAATATTGTTGATGTTCGCATACAACAAAACGGTCTGAAGATGTGGGTAAATCTTAAAAAAGGAGAATTGGACGACCCTAAAGAATTGGCAAAAGATGTTTCAAACATTGGTCATTGGGGAAATGGTCATTATGAGTTAAAGATTGAGAACGATGAAAATCTTGAATACATTATGAGTTTAATAAAACAATCTCTTAAAAAGAATAAAAAATAAAAATGCGTTTTTCCCGTAACCAAATCATCGGCTCACTCATTCTGCTCGGCGTGATTTTGATAATCGCGCTGATTCGTCTTTTTGTTTTAACGCGCGATTGAATCAAATAATTTTATCCTGTCCCTCCTGTTAATCCTGCAAATTTTCTTTGGTTTTCCTCTGTGTTACTCTGTGTCCTCTGTGGCAAAAAATCCTAAAAAACCAATCTACGCCATTGTCGGTCCGACGGCTTCGGGGAAAACCGAAATCGGTGTCGAACTCGCTTTGAGAATCGGCGGCGAGATTATCAATTGCGATTCAGTGCAAATTTATAAAGAAATTCAAATTGCGACCGCTAAACCTTCTGTTGAAGAAATGCGCGGCGTTCCGCATCATTTGATTGATTACGTTTCGCCGAATGTGAATTACACGGCGGCGGATTGGGCGCAAGATGCAACGGAAAAGATTTATGAAATTGAAGCTAGAGGAAACACGGCTATTTTAGTCGGCGGAACAGGTTTTTATTTGCGCTCGCTTCGCCATCCGTTTTTTGAAAGTCCGAAAACCGATGAGAATTTGAGAAACAGACTCGCAAAAATTAAAGAAGAAAAAGGCGCGGAATATCTGCATAAAATTTTGCGAAAAGTTGACAATGCTTCCGCCGTGAAACTTTTTCCGCGTGATTATGTGCGGGTGATGCGTGCGCTGGAAGTTTATTTTCGGACGGGAAAACAAATCAGCGAAGTCCAACCGAATCGAATCGAGCCGCCCGAATTTGCCGATCGAATCAGAATTTTTGGATTAAATCCGCCGCGCGAAATTTTGTATGAACGCATCAACTGCCGCGCCGAACAGCATTTTGAAAACGGCTTGGTCGAAGAAGTGAAACTTCTCAGAGAAACGGGCGTAAAAGACGACACCAACGCGCTCGGCGCGCACGGTTATCGTCGGGTTTGCGAATATCTGCGGGGCGAGAGAACTTTGGAAAGCGCAATCGAACAGACCAAACAAGACGTTCGCAATTATGCTAAACGACAAATGTCCTGGTTTCGACACAAAGAAACGGTCATTTGGCTCGACGGTTTCGGAAATGATGAAAATTTGCGGGGAAAATTCTGGAAAATGCTTGAAATAAAATAACTTGTGAAATTTTTCTTGTGCGCGACCGCATCTTTGGTATAGACTAAATTATATTCTAACAACTAAACGAGATAGAGAAAATGTTATGGAAAAAACAGTTGCCCAAAACATACAGGATGCGTTTCTGAATACGGCGCGGCGCGAAAGATTAAATATTATCGTTCATCTGCTGCACGGGGCGACGCTTTCGGGAAGAATAAAAAGTTTCGATAAATTTTCGGTGCTGCTGGATGCGGGCGGGCAAGATTTTTTGATTTTCAAACACGCTATTTCTACAGTTTCCCAAGAAAGGAAAAAACCCGTTTCGGAATAAAACACTTTGCGCGGAAAATTCATCACTTTTGAAGGTATTGACGGAAGCGGCAAGTCAACGCAGCTGCGAATGCTAGCGAACGAACTGCGCGTTCGCGGCTTTAATGTTTTGCCCACCTGCGAGCCGGGTGGAACACCTCTCGGCAGACGACTCCGTGAAGCGTTTCTCGAAACCGAAGAAAACGTCGCTCCGTTAGCCGAACTTCTTCTCTTTGCCGCCGACCGCGCCCAGCACGTTAATTTTCTCGTCAAACCTGCTCTAGCCGAAAACAAAATCGTCATTTCAGACCGTTACGCCGACGCGACTTTTGCTTATCAAGGTGCAGGGCGCGGTTTTTCAGAATCAATCGTCAATCAAGTTATCGAACTTGCCACAGGCGGACT
>DATLXD010000056.1:0-4075 GCA_035575965.1 Pyrinomonadaceae bacterium
TAAAGCGATTCGTCGTTGACGATTCGCCCGAGAGTGCCTTCGCCGCGATTGGCTTTGCCGAGAATTTCATTTGCCGGAACAGAGAGTTTGTTGATTTGTTCGAGAAGCTCGTTGCCGGTTTGCGTCAGCTTATTGATAGACATTGCAGAAGCCGATTCGAGAATCTGATTTTCAGCAACCGGCGAGCCTTTTTGTGTTCCGGGCGTAATGTTTATCATTTTGTCATTAGCCAGCACGGAAGTTGCCGCCAGTTGCGCGACGGAATCGGTGCGGATGCGTTCGGCAATCGGTCTGCCGTCGAGATTTCCGGCAACCGTCATTATCGCCTCGACTTTTGCCTCTTCATTGCTGTCGGGCGGAAGCAGATTAACCTTGTCAACTTTTCCGATGTTAACGCCCGCGAGCTGAACTTCCGCGCCTTCGCGCAAGCCGTCGGCATCGGCAAAACGCGCTTTCAATTGCAGTTTCTTCTCAAACGGATTAAAGTCTCCGGTCGAATTGATAATCAAAAATGCTAAAATGGCAAGTCCGAGAAGGACGAAAATTCCGACGCGCAATTGGCTAAAGCCTAAATTTTTCTGGGTTGGGGGCATATTTTTATTTACGATTTTAGATTTACGATTTGCGATTTTTTAATTGGTAAATGCAAACTTCAAATCATCGAAAATATATTTAAATTTTCAACAGAATGCTTTGGTTAATCGCAAATCGCAAATCTAAAATCGTAAATCTCCTCATTTTCCGCGCATAAAAGTTTGAATATACTCGTCTTTTGATGCGGCAAGTTCTTCATCCTTTCCGCTAAAAATTATTTGACCTTCTTTGAGCATAATAATTTCCGTGTTTATCAAACAAATGTCTTCGCCTTCATCTTCAAAAATGACTTCGCCTTCTTCATTGACCGTCGCGTATACGGTGGAAAGAATTTCGAGATTATTCATCTCGTGCGTAACAAAAATCGCAGACACATCTTCCAAATCACGCAATTTTATGGCAAGCTCGCAAATCGTTCTGGCGGTCGGCGGGTCGAGTCCGGCGGTCGGCTCGTCAAATAAAACAATTTGCGGGTCGCCGACAAGCGCGCGGGCAACACCGACGCGCCGACGCATACCGCCGGAAAGCTCTGCCGGCATTTTGTCAATCGCCTCTTCGAGTTCAACAAATTGAAGCATCCGGCGGACTTCTATTTCAACCTCCGCTTCCGCGACTCCTTGCTCGTGCAGGCGATAAGCTACATTATCATAAACCGAAAGTGAATCAAACAACGCGCCTTCCTGAAAAACCATTCCGATTTTTTTGCGAACTTCCATCATTTCGACTTCCGTATAATCGGTAATGTCCTCGCCGTCAATCAGAATCTGTCCCGAATCAGGTTTGAGAAGTCCCAAAATAAGCCGAATCGTCGTGGATTTGCCGCCGCCGCTGCGTCCTAAAATAACTTTCGTTTCGCCGCGTCTGACGGTAAAACTGATGCCGTCTAAAATCTTTTTATCGTCAAAAGACAGGTAAATATCCCGAAATTCTATCGCCGGAACAATTCTTTCGGGTTCATCAACGGCATCTTCCAAATCGGTCGGTTCGAGTTCCTCCTCAATCGTTTCATCGTTCAAAATCGGTTCTTCGGTTTGCGAATCGAGCATAAATTTATTAAATGATTTCAAAGGCTAAATAGGTTTGATGTCGAAAACTGTCATAATGGCGCGAGAAAGGAAAAAATCAAAGATAATGACGACAATCGAAGAAAGAACAACCGCGCTGGTCGTCGAACGTCCGACTCCAACCGTTCCTTCGGTCGTGCTTAATCCTTTGTAACAAGAAACACTTCCGATAATAAGTCCGAAAAATAAAGGTTTTATAATTCCGCCGAGAATATCCTCGACAGTGATTCCGTTTCTTACGGAAGTAACATAAACATCATAATTTTGATTGAAAAGACCCGAAGCGACAATGCCGCCGCCGATAATTCCAGAAATATCCGCCGCGACCGTTAAAAGCGGAAGCATCAAAATCAAAGCGATAATCCGTGGCGCGACCAATTTACGATTCGGGTCTGTGCCGAGCGCGCGCATCGCGTCAATTTGCTGGGAAACGACCATCGAACCGAGTTCGGCGGAGATTGCCGAGCCGATGCGTCCCGAAACCATTAACGCCGTTAGAACGGGACCGAGTTCGCGGACAAGCGATGTCGCTACCGCTCTTCCGGCTTCACCCTGCCCGCCGTAATATGCCAGAGTCGGAAAGGTTTGCAGAATCAAAACGCCGCCGGTAAAAAATCCGGTCAGCAGAACAATCGGCAGCGAGCCGACACCGATTAAATCCATCTGTTTTATCAAATCAATTATATAAAACGGTCTTTTGAACATTCCGATAAATGCGAAAATTATCAGGTTGGTGATTTCCTGTAATTCAAATAAATTTTTTTTGATTGCATTCATCAGCTAGCAAAAGCGTTTTATAAAACTTTTGCTAAAGGTTACAACGTAGCGCAAAAAACGACAAATAAAAAAAGCCGACTTTGAGGAAAGGGCGGCTTTATAAACGGTTAATTATAAATAAAGAAAAGTTTAATCGTTCGGACGCATTTGATTTTGGCGCAGTTTAAATCTTTGTCTTAAATTTTGCATACGACGCTGCCGCGGCTGGTCTTGATTATTTTCCGTTCTTTGCGCGAACTGTTCGCGTAAGGCTCGAAATTTTGAAAGCTGTTCGACGGTCAGAATTCTGCGAACCGCCAATTCATTCGTGAAACGAATTTTTATCAATTCCGCCTGCATCGTTTGAACATCTTTCAAACGCGCTTGAATTTCGGTTTCATTCACATTGTCCGCATAAATAGCGTGGTCAAGATTTCTGTTTGCCTCGCGCAGACGCTGTTGGGCATTGCGCACAAGCGGTCTTTTCTCTATGTTGATGCGCCTAAGTTGCTGGCGTTGGTTTTGAGTTAAGCCGAGTTCTGCCAATAAATTCGGACGACGTTCGCGTTCAGTCTGTTTATTCGGAGCAACCGGCGGCATTTCATCTTGAGCTTTGACAACCGAAAACGACAAAACCAGCAGAAAACCTGCAAAAATCAAACTTAAAAAATCGAATTTTTTCATCCTTTTGACCTCAAATAAATTATTTAGCGTCAGCATCATCGAACAATTCTGCCAGTCGCAGAGATTTATCTTCTTCTTCTTCGATATTATTAAATCTCGGAATTTTGCCTGTTTGCGCAAACATCGGTTTTTTGTTATCAATAATCGCTGCTTTAATTTTAGGCGAAATGGCTTCTCGATTTAAGTTTTTAACAGAATTTCTCGAAGCATTTGAAACTTTCACAATCGAGTTTTTTCGCACAGCAATCGAATCGGAAACTGTTTTTCGACCGTTGCTTTTGGCATCGGCAACTAGAGATTTTGATTGTTCACCCGATGAAGTTTCACCGATTCCCTTTTCTAAACCATCGGTTGATACAGTGCTGCCGAAATTTTCATTGCTAATTACTGAAGAAGAAGAAATTATTTGCTCCGTGTTTTTACTGTTAATATCCGCAACATCGACATTGTTTGAAGATTTATTTGCAAAAAATATAATGCCGAGGCAAATAGCGACAATCGCAAAAGATGCCGAAGCGGTCAACGCCGGTGAAAGCGAAAAAAGTCTGCGGAGTTCTGCAAGCCAAGAGCGCGAAACTTTTGAATTGGTTTCCGCATTATAAAATTCCCGCGTTTTTTTATACGGAATTTCTATCGAAGGCATATCCAATGACAAAAATTCTTCGTTTCGCCATTCGATAACGGAAGAGTGAACCAGGCTAACGCCCGCAAATTCATCCGCGCAAGACGCGCAAGACTTTAAATGCACTTCAAACACGGTTTTTTCTTGTGCGGATGCTTCGCCGTAAAGATAAGAAACGATTTGCTCGGCAAATGCGCAAGTCGGATTATCAAATGCGCAAGTCGAATTATTATGATTGTTATTATTTAACATAACTTTTTCTCGAAAACTCTCAAATAACTTCCATCGGCGTTCTTTCCAATTTCATCCGAAGCTGTTTCAAAGCAGTATAAAGACGGCTTTTAATTGTGCTTAA
>DATLXD010000057.1:0-3874 GCA_035575965.1 Pyrinomonadaceae bacterium
GTTATAACGTCGCCGCGACTGATTCCTATTTCCGCCGCCGCGCCGTTCGGGTCAACTTCGGTAACAACCAAGCCGTCGGTTTCGGCAGGAATGTTTAACTGCTTTGCCATTTCCGGTGTCAACGACTGGAGACTAAGACCGAGTTTTCCATTTTCGTTCGACTTCTCGGAATTTTTTTCTTCGTCTTTCTTGTCGGAAGGTTTTGCGCCTTCGACACTTAGCTCATCGAGTTTGACGACGAGTTCCTGTTCTTCGCCGTCGCGCAGGAGAGTTACCTTTATATCCGTTCCGGGCTGTGTTCCGGCAACTTTGTTGCGAAGAATATTCGGGTCTTCAATTGCTTCGCCGTTAATGGCGATTATCAAGTCGTCGCGTTTGATACCGGCATTTTCAGCCGCGCTTCCTTTTCTGACATCGTTAATGAGAACGCCTTTTGTATCCTTGAATCCGAAACTTTCTTTTAGTGCTTCGGTAACCGGTTGAATACCGACGCCGAGCATGCCGCGACGAACCTTGCCATCCTTTAAAAGCTGTTCCATCACGGATTTCGCCATATTCGACGGAATCGAAAAGCCGATGCCGATGTTTCCGCCGCTGCCGCTCGAATCGGATAAAATTTGTGAATTGATTCCGATCAGCTCGCCCGTTATATTTACCAGTGCGCCGCCGGAATTTCCGCGATTTATCGGCGCGTCGGTTTGCAGAAAATCCTCGAAACTTCCGTCCGAAAGTCCCGTCCGGCGACCTTTTGCCGAAATAATTCCCGCCGTCACCGTTTGACCGATTCCCAAAGGATTGCCGATTGCCAAAACCACGTCGCCGATGCGGACATTATCAGAATTTCCGAGGTTTAAGAACGGCAGATTTTGAATTTCGATTTTTAGAACCGCCAAATCCGACGGCGGGTCGGAGCCGACGATTTTCGCTTCGTAAGTTTTGTTGTCGTTCATTTGGACAATGATTTTTTCCGCGCCGTCGACGACGTGATGATTGGTTAAAACCGTTCCGTCCTGGCTGACAATCACGCCTGAACCGACTCCGCGCTCTATCTGCGGACGCTGCGAGCCGTTCGGCTGCTGCGGAAGATTTTTAAAGAATTCCCGAAATTGCGGGTCATCGCCGAACGGAAACTGCTGCGGGGTTGATTTCGCTTTGCGTTCCGACCGTATCATCACGACGGCAGGCGAAGTTTTCTCGACGACATCCGCATAAGAAGTCCGCACACCATCGACCACAATCGGCGCAGGCGGCGTTTGCGGCTGCGCCTGTATTTGAGCAGGAGCATTTTGTCCACCGAGCAGATTGGATTTACAGCCTGACACAGCAACGAGAAAAGTGACGAGTAAAACACTCAAAATTTTAACATTTCCCGATTGCTGAATTATTTTATTTAACATCTATAAGTTCTCCAAAAAATTTGCTAATATCTTTCTAAATTTTACTCTAAAACTACTTTGTTTTGAAAAGAAAAAAGGGTTTTCAAACAATTTAGCTTTGAATTTTACGATTTCTTTTTGAAAGAAGTTCGGAAAACTTATAACTTTCAACTCTCGAAAACTCGTTATCTATCACAGCAAAAGAGTAGCATTTGTCTTTGGTCGAGGAGCGAGAATGAGAAAGTATTTTCTAACTGCTCCGGCAATTTTCGGAGCGTTAAATGTTCCAGGACAAGGAAGAATTGATTTGGTAAAACTTGTCGAAACCAAAAAATCCCTCGCGCGAGCCACAGATTCTCCGGTAAATAGCACTTGCTAAATTCCTTATCACACCGCAGAATTCCTAGTTGTGATTCATAGTTTTGAAAAAGTCGTCGAACTTTTGAAACTCGAAGCCCAAGCAATCGAGCAAGCGGCGGAGCGTCTCGAAAAATCCGTTGTCAAAAAAACCATCGAGATTTTGGAAGGCTGTTCGGGCAAAATTATCGTTACCGGCGTTGGCAAATCGGGAATCATCGCGCAAAAGATCGCTCAGACTTTGACCAGCACCGGAACGGTTGCCGTTTTCGTGCATCCGTCGGACGCGATGCACGGCAGTCTCGGCGTCGTCACCAAGGGCGACGTTTTGATTGCGCTTTCCAATTCGGGCGAAACCGACGAAATTTTACTGCTTCTGCCTGCTTTGCAAAAACGAAAAACCTGCATTATTTCGATTGTCGGCAATATCGATTCGACTCTGGCTAGACAATCCGACGTTGTTCTGGACGCATCGGTTGACCAGGAAGCGTGTCCGCTCAATCTCGCGCCGACGACTTCGACCACCGTCGCGCTCGCGCTCGGCGACGCGCTGGCGATGACTTTGATGCAGGCGAAAGGTTTGACTGCCGAAGATTTTGCCGCCAATCATCCTGCCGGACGACTCGGCAAACGCCTGACGCTGAAGGTTAAAAATCTGATGCGCGACAGCCCGAATGTTTCGCCCGATTCAAATTGGCTCGAAGTCGTCAAAGCCATTTCCAGATATTCACTCGGCGCGGTCAATGTCGTTGACGCGAAAGAGAAACTTATCGGTATTGTTACCGACGGCGACCTTCGCCGCACCATCGAAAAAACCGAAGCAAAAAATCTCGAAAATCTCAACGCCGCTCAAATGATGACCAAAAATCCGACAACCGCCGCGCCTGAAATGCTCGCCTTTGACGCTTTGCAATTGATGGAAAATCGTCCGTTCCAGATTTCCGTTCTGCCGGTGGTTGAGAGCGAAAAGTGCGTTGGCTTGTTGAGACTGCACGACATCGTGCGGAGCGGTTTGTAACGAATTTGTTTGACGCCGCCAATATCTGCGAAACGGTTTTGACGAAAGTTACATCAAACATCGGGCGGAAAGATTGGGAATTGAAAATTTGCTGACCGAAGACTTTACGAAATTAAAGCAAAATGCTGATTGATACAACCAAAGAAATTGAAGAAATGCAGAACGAATTATGGATGAAGCGTGCCACGCGGGAACGCGCCGAGTTTATGTTCGGGATGGTTGCCTCGGCGCGACAAATAATTATCGCTTCTTTGTCAAAGGATTTATCCAAAAAGGAATTTAAAAAACAGCTTTTTGAGCGCACTTACGGCGAACCTTTGCCCGCCGATTTTTTCAAGGACGAGGAATAAAAATGACAAAGAAAATTTTGAGTTTGGTTTTTGCGGTTTTGATGTTTGTTTCTATGACAAAAGCGCAAACGGCGGAAGTTACGGTGAGTTTGAACGAGCAGTTTTTTGATTCCTTGCTCGATGCAATGTTCAAAAACTTCAACGCGCCGGAGTTTCCTTTGGCGGAAAACGGTTCAACGTCCAAAACTCAAAATTCAAAGTCGCCGGTTTTGAGTTTCAAGGAAGGCAGTAAACCAATCCAAAATCTAAAATCTAAAATCCAAAATTGTAATGAGACGATTCGCTTGCAGCGCGAAATTGAAGGCGTGCGAACTGCCGTCCGGTTTCGTGACGGAAAAATATACACGCCGCTCGCTTTTTCCGGCTCATACAATCCGCCGTTTGTCGGCTGTGTAGATTTTCGAGGCTTTGCCGAAACAAACATTGACCTCGAATACGATAAGCAGACACAGAAACTCGTCGGACGAGTGCGCGTTTTGAATGTTCAATTGAGCGGGACGGGCGGAATCGGAAGCAGTTTGATAACCAAACTCGTGCAAGGTTCGATAGATAAAAAAATAAACCCAATCGAAATCCTGCAAGCCGACAAACTTTCCTTTGTCGTTCCGATTAAAAATGCGAACGCTTCTCTGCGGATGAAGGCGACCGGCATTCGTTACGAAATCGCCAGCGGCGTCTTGAATGTGCATATCGCGTATGAGTTTGTGAAGGGTTAAAAATATCTGCTAGATTCTAGAAATGATTTTTGTCGATTCGCATTGCCACGTCGACGG
>DATLXD010000058.1:0-14792 GCA_035575965.1 Pyrinomonadaceae bacterium
GCGCGAGCGCGTCAAAACTTTACTGCAAGGTCAGAACTTGCAATCCGCGCCGTTGATTTCAACTTTTCACAGTCTTTGCGTGCGGATTCTTCGTCAAGACATAGAACATCTTCAGGAAGGTTACACAAAATCCTTTACGATTTACGACACTAACGATTCACAAAAGGTTATTAAAGCGTGCGTCAAAGACATCGGAATGGACGAAAAACAGCTTTCTGCGCGGCTCGTCCAATCGGCAATCAGTTCATCGAAAAATCGCGGCGAAGATTTTGAAATGTATGCTTCAAAAGTCGAATATACCGACGAACGCCGCGCGGCGATTGCCCGAGTTTTCAAGATGTATGAAGAACGCTTGAACAATTCCAACGCGCTCGACTTTGACGATTTGATGATAAAAACCGTCAAACTTCTCCGCATCTCGTCCGAAGTCCGCGAGAAATATAACAATAAATTCAAATATATTTTGGTTGACGAATACCAGGACACAAATCCTTTGCAGTTTGCTCTCCTTAATTATTTAACCGAAAAGCATCAGAATATTTGCGTCGTCGGTGACGACGCGCAAAGTATTTACGGATTTCGGCAAGCCGACATTCGCAACATTTTGGAGTTTGAACAGCATTTTCCGAATGCAAAAGTGATTATGCTTGAGCAAAATTATCGCTCGACGCAGACGATTTTGGATGTTGCCGACGCGATTATCAAAAATAACCAAAACCGCAAAGACAAGAAACTCTGGACAAACAACGATGGCGGCGAGAAGATTTTTTATCATCAAGCATTCGACTCCGACGGCGAAGCGCGTTTTGTCGCCCAAAAAATTGACGAGCATCAACGACGCAATCCGAATGAAAAAATTGCTATTCTTTATCGTACAAACGCGCAATCGCGTGTGTTTGAAGATGCTTTGCGCCGCTTGAGAATCGAATACAATATCGTCGGCGGATTTTCATTTTACGAACGCTCGGAAGTCAAAGACGTGATTGCTTATCTGAAACTCGCGCTTAATCCGTTTGACGACATCGCTTTGCTTCGTGTTATCAACACGCCGACACGCGGTTTAGGAAAAACTTCTTTGGATGAACTAGCATTTCGCGCTAAAGATTTCAGTGTTTCGATGTGGGAAACGTTGGCGATAATCACTGACGAAAAATATGAGCAACCGAGAAATCTTAATCCGCGAGCGTTGGAAGCGTTAAAAAGTTTTAGAAAATTGATCGAAAAATTGACGCTCAAAGTCGGCGAAGCGGCACATACAGACAAGCCTGTAACCGATGTCGTCATCGCCGCGATTGAAGACACGGGTTACGCCAATATGTTACGGTCGGAGAATACCGACGAATCGGCGGCGCGGCTCGAAAATTTAGAAGAACTCGTCAACGCGGCGGTTGATTATGATAAACAGGAAGCGGAAGGTCTGCGCGATTTCATTGACCATTCGGCTTTATCTTCGGACACTGACAAATACGACCGCAACGCGCGTGTAACGATGATGACGGTTCACGCGGCAAAAGGTTTGGAATTTCCGATTGTCTTTCTCGTCGGACTGGAAGACGGCATTTTTCCCCACGCTCGAAGCATCAACGACGCAAACGAACTCGAAGAAGAACGCCGTCTGGCATACGTTGCCATCACGCGGGCGGAAAAGATTTTGTACGTCACGCATTCGATGCGGCGCCGCGTTTATGGTGAAGAAATGGCTGCCGAACCGTCGCAATTTTTAAATGAAATGCCGCTCGATTTAATCCAGGATTTATCGCGCGGCGCGTCCTGGTTGTCGTTTGCGAAAAGCTCATCCGTCAAGGAAAACAAACGCACCGCGCAAATTTTAAAAGGCGAAACAGAAACAGAAAAACCACGCGCCGCTTACGCGGGCAAAACTTATGACAGTGCCGATGCGATCTCAGAATTTTTTAAAATGAAGAAAAATAACGGACAATCGGCAAACAATTATCAGGAAGAAAAACCGAAACCGCTTTCAGGTTTTGAAAAACTCAAAGCCGCCGGTTCAAATCAATCAGCAATCCAAAATCCAAAATCTAAAATCCAAAATGAGATTGTTCCCGGCTCGCACGTCCGCCACGCAAAATACGGCAAAGGCTTGGTTTTGCGCCGCGAAGGAACAGGCGATAACGTGAAATTGACAGTCAGTTTTCCCGGCTTCGGACAGAAAAAATTGATTGAAAAATTTGCTAATTTAGAAAAGGTTTGAAATTATGAGCTGAAAAAGGTTTTTTACTTCAAGATTTTCAATTCCAACCGTTTCTCTTTTTCAGATTATCAATGTGCGCCGCGTGATGCTTGCCGTGCCAGACATACATTCCGAGCAAGTTTCCCAGAGTCCACACGCCAGTTTCGGGATGATTTATGGTTCTGGCAAAATCTTCGTCCGACATTGAATTGAGTAAAGTCGCCCAACGCTGGTGGATTGAATCAATCAAATCGAGCGAGACTTCAACCGGCATTTTGTATTCCGCAGTTTCTGCCCATAAATTTTCGGCATATGGATGAATCGTCGGATTATCTTCGCTCAAAGCCAATTTAAATCGAATAAACGAGTTCATATGACTGTCGCCGACGTGATGAATAACCTGTCGCACCGTCCAGCCTTCCGGACGATAAGGCGTATCAATTTGCCCGTCGCTTAAATTTTCGACCGCTTGACGCAAAGCGTTCGGCAATTCAGCAATTTCTTTTATAAATTGTTTTCTTTGTTCGAGAGTGATTTTCTTATCTTTATTGTATTTCCCAATCGGAAAACTCAAATCTTCGTTCATCGCTATTCTCCAAAATAATTTTCAAACCGTGTAAACTCTTTCAAAAATGCCAGCTTGACCGTTCCTGTCGGACCGTTACGCTGTTTTGAAATCAAAATTTCGGCAATGCCCGCGTTTTCCTCGGTGGGTTTGTAATAATCATCGCGGTAGATAAACGCGACAACGTCTGCATCCTGTTCGATACTGCCGGATTCGCGTAAATCGGACATCATCGGACGCGGCGGATTCCTGGCTTCCGGCGCACGCGACAATTGCGAAAGCGCAACGACAGGAACATTTAATTCTTTTGCCAGACCTTTAAGTTCGCGCGAGATTTGCGAAACTTCCTGCTGGCGCGATTCGGTGCGACGCGAACCCGACATTAACTGCAGATAATCCACAACCACCAAATCAATCCGCTTTTGTTCAGCTGCCAATCTTCTCGCTTTCGCACGCATTTCCATTACCGAAATTCCAGGCGTGTCGTCTATAAAAATCTTTGCTTCCGAAAGCGTTCCGATTGATTCGGCTAAGCGTTGCCATTCTTCGCGCGTTAAATAGCCGGTGCGAAAACGGTGTGCGTCAACTCTTGCTTCGGAACTTAACATTCGCATCACAAGCTGCTCTTTGGACATTTCAAGCGAAAAAATGGCAACGACGGCTTTTTCCAAAATTGCGGCGTTTTGCGCCAAAGTTAAACACAGCGCGGTTTTTCCCATTGACGGTCTGGCGGCAATTATAATTAAATCGGTTTTCTGCAAACCCGATGTCATCTGGTCAATTTCGCGGAAACCAGTTGCAAGCCCCGTGAGCGCGTGTGTTTCGCGCTTTGCGTAGTCCTGAATTTTTGCTAAAACCGTTTCGGCAATCGGCTGAACATGCGCGAAACCTTCGCGTGTGCGCTCGTCGGCAAGTGCGAAAATCATTTGCTCGGCGTGGTCGAGAATGACCGCCGCGTCGTCTTCTTCGGCTAAGGCTTCGCTGGTAACCTGGTTACAGACTTTGATTAAACTTCTGGTTAAGGACTTGTCTTTGACAACTTTTGCGTAATCGAAAATGTCGGAAAAATGCGGTAAGCCGTAAGTTAAATTGGTGATGGTGGCAACGCCGCCGATTGAATCAATTGAGCCTTCTTTTTTGAGTTCTTCGCCGATTAAAATCGGGTCAATGCGCTCGCCGCGTTCAAACAGAGACAGCATCGCATTGAAAATCCGGCGATGATTCGGCGAGTAAAAATCGTCGGCTTTTAATTGCTCAACCGCTTGCGAAATCAGCGCGTTATCGAGAAGAATCGCGCCCAGAATCACGCGCTCGCTGTCCACATTTGACGGAAGCGGCTTGTTCAAAAATTGTTCGCGTTCAAATTCTGCGGTCGGGGTCGCCATTATCAGTAGTCAGTAGTCAGTAGTCAGTGGATTGCCCTTGAATTTTGAAGACTGATTTTATGTTTTCAATATTTTAGAAAAAAAGACTGCAAGTTATAAGATAAACTAGCAGTCTTAAATCCTACTACAAACCGTGCGAACAAACAAAGATTTTGTGCGGTTTGTGTTTTCCGTGTTTGATTAGCCTTCGGCTTCTTCAATAGCGTTTCCTTCCGCCGAATCAGAATTATCTTCCGTAGTTTCAGTAGTAGCTACATCAGCCGTTTTTTCAGTTCTTACTTTCGCGGACTTTTCTGCCTTAGCTTCCCCTGCTCCGCCTTCTGCCGTAATCGCTACCGGAATTCCGATTGTAACTTCCCTATGCAATTTAACATTGACTGTAAAATCGCCTGTTTCTTTAATCGGGTCTTTCAAAACGATTTTTCGGCGGTCGATTTCATAACCTTTTGCCTTCAGAGCATCGGCAACGTCCATCGAAGTAACCGAGCCGAAAAGCGTTCCGCCCTCGCCTGCCCGACGTTCAAAAGCCAGTGAAATCTCCCTCATTTGTTCGGCTTGCGCGTCGGCGGTGGATTTTTCCTGCGCGGATTTTTTTAACAGCGCGCCGCGTTCGCCTTCAATTTGTTTGATATTTCCCTTTGAAGCCAGAGTCGCTATTCCCTGCGGAAGCAGAAAATTTCTCGCGTAACCGGACCTGACCTTAACTATTTCGCCGCGCCCGCCGAGATTATCGACATCTTCGCGCAAAAGAACAGTTGTGTTTGCCATAATAAATTCTCCTTGTTAATCCGTTACGAACGGCAGCAATGCCATCGTTCTGGCTCGTTTAATTGCCCGTGCAATGCGGCGTTGGTCTTTGGCACTGATGCCGGAGATGCGGCGCGGCATAATTTTCGCGCGTTCCGGCACAAACCGTTTGAGAAAATCAACATCTTTCCAATCGATATAATCGGGAACGAATTGACCTTGACGGCGACGCTGATAACGTCTGGGCATTCGCTCGGTTTTTTGTTCATCGCCCAAATCAATTTCTTTTACTACAATGCTTTCGTCAATGCTTTTTGTATTTCTTTCCACTTTAAAAAACTCCTTTCTATTGATTTTCCGGGGCATTATCGCCTGCCGTCGTTTCTCTCGATTCATTACCGCCGGCAAAACTCTTCCGTTTATTCTGACGATCTTCGCGTTTTGAGCGATGTTTTTCCGCCGTTTTGCGCTCTTCGTCAACTCTGACCGTCATATAACGCATTATCGTATCGTTGACGCGCATCCGGCGTTCGAGTTCGGCAATTTCCTGTCCCGAACCTTCGATTTCAAATAAAGTGTAATGACCTTCGGTTTTTTTATTTATCGGATAAGCGAGTTTGCGCCGTCCCATCGCTTCGGTTTTGACAATGCTTCCGCCATCGTCCGTAATCATTTTTTCGATTGCTTCGTTTAGCTTTGTAATATCATCGTCCGAAGTTTCCGGTGTTCCGATATACATCACCTCATATGTTCTTTTTACTGCCAATTTATTGTCCTCCTTTTGGCTCGTCTAGCCTCATCTGTTTCAGGTGAAGCAAGAAGGGATTTGTTAAAGGAGAAAGGATTAGGGATAAAGGATAGAATTTCTGTTTTGTTTTCTCCTTTCCCTTTTCCTTTCTCCTTTCTCCTTATTAATTATATTTCGCCATCGCTTTTTCGATTCCATCAATAATAGTTGAATGAATTGCTTTGGCACTTTGTTCTAAAACTTTTTCAACCGTTTCCAAGTCATTTTTGGAAAAGTTTTCCAATACAAAACGCTTGGTGTCGGAAATTGGATGTTCAGGTTGAATTCCGATTCGCAAGCGAATAAATTCCTGCGTTTTCAAACATTCTTCGATTGATTTTAACCCGTTGTGACCGCCAGCCGAACCTCTTGCGCGAAGTCTGATTTTGCCAAACGGCAAAGCCAAATCATCCGAAATAACAATCAAGTATTCTCGGCTTCGAGTCTCTTTCTTCAACAGACAATTGATTGACTCGCCGCTTAAATTCATAAAAGTCCGCGGTTTAACCAGTTCGATTAATCTGTTGTCTATTTCAATGCGTCCAAGCAACGCTCGACATTCTTCGCGTTTGACTTGCGAATTTGTATCTTGCGCCAATTTGTCAATCAGCATAAAGCCGAGATTATGGCGTGTCTTTTCGTAAATCGTTCCCGGATTTCCCAAACCGACGATTAACCAAATTTTTTCAGACGGCGAAATCATATCCATTTTTATAATCGCAATCTGAAATTTGTGGTTTAACCTTTGTCGTCTTTGCCGGCGGAGTCTTCTTCTTCTCCTTCCTCACCGACAATTTCAGGCTCGGTGCCTTCTTCAAGCTGCGGTTCAAGTTCTTCTTCCTTAACAACAACTACTGATGCAACAACAGTTTCCGGTAATTCGTGAACTTCGATACCTTCGCCGAATTCTAAATCCGATATATGAATTGATTCACCGACTTGAAGACTCGTTACGTCGGCTTCGATAAATTCGGGAATTTTGCTCGGCTCGCACAAAACTTTGATTTCGCGCGTTTGCTGATTCAAAACCGCGCCTTCTTCAACCAAACCCGCCGCTTCGCCAATAATGTGAATCGGAACGGTAACTTCGATTTTTTCGCCCTTTGCCAAACGCCGCAAATCGGCGTGAACGAGCCGACCTCTGAGCGGGTCGATTTGGCGGTCGTGAAAAATCACGTCGCCCGTCCCTTCGCCGGTCATGTCGAGTGAAAAAATTGTATTTTGTCCGGTATCGGAACGCAAAATCGTTGCTAAATCCTTTAATTCGACCGATGCCGCAACCGATTCACCACCGCCGCCATAGACGACGACCGGAACTTTTCCCGTCAGTCGCAGCCGACGCGAATCATTTTTACCGCGTTCTTCTCTTTTTTCTGCTTTTACTATAACTTTATCTGCCATATTTTTAGGAATTAAAAATTAAAAATGCAAGAGCATCAAAAATTCTTAAAATAAAATTTATATTTTCAACTAAATAAATAGAGATGAAACGCTCGTTTCATCGTGAATGGATTTGATGCCCGCAGCAAGAAGTTTCGCCACACTCAACACTTCGATTCTGCCTTCGTTTTTCATAACCTCGCCTTTTTCGCACAGCGGAATAGTGTTTGTCACGATAATTTTTTTGAGATGCGAAGCACTCAAATTTTCAATCGCTCTGCCGGACAAAACACCGTGCGTAAAGCAAGCGTAAATTTCATTCGCGCCGTTGGCGTGAAGCGCGTCGGCAACTTTGCAAATAGTTCCGCCCGTGTCGCACATATCATCTATTATCAAACAATTCTTGCCTTCCACATCGCCGACGATATTCATCACTTCGGAGACATTTGCCCGCTCGCGCCGTTTATCGCACAATGCCAAACCGGTATTCAAGCGTTTTGCATAAGCGCGGGCGCGTTCCGCGCCGCCCGTGTCGGGCGCGACGACAATCATATTTTCAATCGGATTCTGTTGAAAATAGCTGACGATTATCGGCGCGGCGAAAAGATGGTCAACCGGAATATCAAAAAAACCTTGAATCTGCGAAGCATGCAAATCAACCGTCAAAACTCGCTGTGCGCCGGCGGTATCAATCAGATTTGCCATTAGCTTAGAGGCAATCGGAACTCGCGGTCGGTCTTTTTTATCCGACCGCGCATAGCCGAAATACGGAATCACCGCCGTAACTCTCTCCGCCGAAGCCCGCCGGAATGCGTCAAGCATAATCAGCAGTTCCATCAAGTTCTGGTCGGTCGGCGGACAAGTCGGCTGAATGATGAAAACATCAGCACCACGTGCATTTTCTTCAATTTGAAAATTGAATTCGCCGTCGGAAAACCGGTCAGTGCTGGCCTTACCCAAATCGCAACTCAAATGACGGCAAATTTCTTCCGCCAAATTTTGATGTGCATTCCCCGAAAAAACTTTGATGTTGCCCGTTACGCTCATCTTCCGTGCAAATATAAACAAATGACGAGCAGCTTGCGCCCGGCTAAGCTGCCCGTCCGTTTTTTGTAAATTGGCTGGGGCGGAAGGATTCGAACCTGCGAATGCCGGATCCAAAACCCGGTGCCTTACCACTTGGCGACGCCCCAATAAAATTAAAAATTCAAAGAATGCAAATTTTTATAAAAACCCTAAAAGAGTTTGATATTCGTGCCGCGAAATTGTTCTAACGGAAAATACTCGCCAACTTTGCTCTAATTTTAATTTTTTGGCAGTGCTTTTAAGTTTTTCTTCAGTGTCAAAAACACCAAAAACACTTGCTCCGCTGCCCGACATAGAAACATAAACGCCTTCGCAGGAGATAAGTTTTTCCTTGACGCGCCTTATTTCAAACTCGTTTTCAAAAATCGTTTTTTCAAAGTCATTTACCGGCTTGACTCGCCGTAAATTCAACGCTTGAGCTTCATTTCGGCAAATTTGAAGAATACTTTTTGAGCCACTATTTGTCAAGTGCGGGGCATTTAATGCGGCAAACGCTTCGGCTGTCGAAACGACGACGCTCGGCGCGACAATCAAAATATAATTCTCTTCCAAATCGCTCAAAGGAAAAATCTCTGTTCCGCGTCCCGCTCCGAAAGCCGTTCCGCCGCAAAGAAAAAACGGCACATCCGAGCCAAGCAACTTTCCGATTTCCGACAATTCCTCGAAATCAGTTTCGATTTGCCAAAGTTTTGACAAACCGAGCAGCGCAACCGCAGCGTTTGAAGAGCCTCCGCCGAGACCGCCCGGCGCGGGAATTCGCTTTTCAAGATGTATTTTCGCGCCCTTTTTTATGTCGCGTTTTTCACTTAGAATTTTCGCTGCTTTGACAATTAAATTCTTGTCATCCGTCGGAATGTTTTCGTCATTGCAAGTCAAAACTATTCGGTCGGATTCGCTAAAAGTTAAATTGTCCTGTAGCGAAACGGTTTGAAATACTGTGCAAAGCTCGTGAAAACCATCGTCGCGCTTTCCTAAAATGCGTAGAAGCCAATTTATTTTCGCAAATGACGGAAGCGTAAATGAGTTTTCCAACATTCTCTTAGCATAGAAAATGAAAAAAGATGAAGCAAATCACCGTTGCTTCATTGATTGAATAAATTTATTCAATCATTTTTAACTTTTGAAATTTGATAAAAGTTTTATGAGTTATTTTTCCGGTAAACAACATCATTTGCCCAAGAGAAGTTTGGCGCGTTCGATTGCTGCTTTCGCATCGTTCGGACGATTGGCTTTTCTGTAGAGGTTAATTATTTTTTCAAAAACGTGAACCGCAAAATTGCGCTCATCGTCCATTAAAATGTTATTTTTGACAACAATTCCGCGCGTCGTCAGCGCATTTTGATAAATTGCGGCTGCCTCATCGACACGATTTGATTCGCTGTAAATATCTGCTAAGGCAACCTGCAAATCGGCGGAAGCGATTTTATCTTTTTCGGCATATTTCGCACTGGCATCACGCAAAATCTTTATCGCGTCGTCAATTTTTCCCGTTCTGGATTGAACTTGCGCCAGCAATAAAGGCAAAAAAGGATTGTCTGGATTTGCATAAGCCGCTTGCTGAAGAGCCTGAACCGCAGTTTTTACCGAATCATTATCAGCCGCTTCGATTGCGGAGCGCAAAAGCCCGATTGCTTCAGTGTTTTCAGGTTCTTCGGCGACAGCACGACTTAAAATTTCAATCGATTCCCGTGTTTGTTTATCTTCAAGCAAGGCTTGTCCGAGTTTTACGGTTCCAGCTTGCGGCAAAAGACTTTTTCCTCGGTAGACTATTCCGTAAAATCCGTCCGAAATTGGTGTGGACGCCGACAGCCAATTTCTTAGTGCAGCAATTTGTTCGGCTTTTTTATTAGTCTTTCTGTAAAATTCGCTCAAAAAAGCAAATGCTTCGGCATTTCGCGGGTCAAGCCGCGCAATCTCATTCCATTCACTAATAGCTTTTTGGGCAAAATTCAAATCTAAAGCATCTGTGTTAAGAAGGCTTTTAACCGTATAAAGCTGCGCTAAAATCTGGTGCGCTCCAAAATTATTTCGGTCAATTTTAACGGCAATGCCGGCTAATAAAATTGATTCTTCAATGTCGTAAGGATTCTTAGCCAAATATGCAAGAGCGGTATAGCCTTCAGCCAAAGTCGGGTCAAGTTCGACCGCTTTTTGCAGGGCTTGCTTAGCTAGTTTTGAATAAGAAGCGGTTGTTGCCTCAGAACTTATTCGGCGGCTCGTTATCAACCAAATATAACGTTGACCCTCTAGCAATTTAGCGTAAGCCAGCGACCGACGTTCACGTAAAACTTCGGAAGATTGTTGCTGTGCCTGATTCTCGCCGGATCTTTCGGAAATTTTCGACACGTCCGCCTGAGAAAAAGTTTCCTTACTAATTTGAGCGAAAATGCTCGGTGCAGACAAAACCGCGAATATCGAGACCGCAATAAAAATTTTAATTTTCATTAATACCCCTTAATTTTCGACGAAAACTATTTTTCCGGCTGTTGCGGTTGCGGCTGCACTTTTTGCTGGGAAATCACGGTCGTCAACGATTTCGGAATTTGCGCCGGGTTAATGTCGCCTTGATTTTCAATAACCTGGTCAATCAGTTCAAACTTTGTTTTATCGAAATCATCCGTCATCAAAACGCCGTTTTTATCAATCGTCAACGGATAAATACCGAAAAGCTCGTTTTTGAAATTTTGCAAAAACGATTGGTCTTCCGGCGGCAACACCTTTATTCTTTCAGGATTTGGAACAGGAATACTCGCGCCGACAAGCTGCAATTGCTCTTTGGATTTTTCAACATAATCGCTATTCGGATAATCGCGGACAAGTTGCTGGAAATACTTTGCCGCCTGGTCGGTTTCTTCTTCAATAAGATAAGTTACCGCAACTTTATAAAGTGCTTCGTCCATAAAGGTGAAGTTCGGATATTTGTCTAAAATCTCACGATAGCGCGACTGCGCACCTTTCAGACCGCCTTTTTTGTAGTCAACCGATTGTTTGTAATAGAAATTAGCAATGATGAGATTGTGCAAGCCGAGATTATCTTGAACTTCCCTCAAACGCTCTTTTACGTCGGGAAGCAAAATCGTGTTGGGATATTGTTGGAGCAATGCCCGCAATTTTTGTTCGGCACGTTTTGCGCGGGTTGAATCGCGGTCGGGTCGTCCGATTTGACGCATTTCCGATTCGGCTACTTTCAGCAGCACGCGGTCGGCAAGCGCATGCGTCGGGAAAAATGTCAGCCAATCCTGATAAGCCGCAGCCGCTTGGATAAGTGCGCTGGTCGAACCTTCCAGAAAAAACGAATCGGCAACGGCGAGCTTTGCCATCGGCAGATACGGCGAATCGGGATAGGTCGTGATAATCGTCTGAAACAAAAGCCGTCCGACATCATAGTTATTTTTGCGAACTTCTTTTGTCGCCACAATAAAAAGTTCCCGGTCGCGTCCCGGCGTAACGCTTCCGATTAGTTCTTCGTATTCATCATTACCGCCGCCGCCGAATATCCCCAAAAACTTTTTCTTCTTTTTGATGTCGCGCGGCTTACCGACATCAGAAACTGGATTTGCCCGGGCACTCGCAGTTTCCATCAATGCCACGTTAACGCGGGCTTGCATTTCAGACACGCTTGCTTCCAACTGGTCAACATCACCTGCTTCATACTTTTCGGAGCGGTCAAGTTTTCCACTCATACTATTCACTTCCGATTGCAGATTTGACGTTTCTTTTTCTAATGCGGACAGACGGCTAAGCGGTGTCTCCAAATTTGTTTTATCGTCTCTTTTTGATTTGTCTTCCTTTTTATCGTCCTTCAAAACTGAACGCGCACTGCTCAAGGAACGACGCATAGTCTCCAATTTTTGGCGCATTACTTGAATGCGCTGAGCGGGTGAGCCGTCAGCATCTTTCTTTTGCGCCAAACTCGGAACTACTGAACCCAAAACTAACAGTAAGCTCAAAATTATTGTCTTATTTTTATCTAAAAACATATTTACCTCATCGTAAAATTACGATTTTTTGAAATTAACAAATAAAGATTTGCAGTTAAGTCGAGGCTTTATTCGTAATTTGAAATTTGAAATTGAGTTTTCAAATCCAAACCGTTGCCGCATCAATCAATTCCCTGACGGCTTCGGTCGGTTTCCCCTTGCCGAAAACAGCCGAACCGGCAACGATGATTTCCGCGCCCGCCTCGACGATTTTGGCGACGTTTGCCGCATCGACTCCGCCGTCAATCTCGATGCGTGTTTCCAAGTTGCTTTCGTCAATCATTCGACGAAGGCGGCGAAGTTTATCAATCGAAGTCGGAATAAATTTTTGCCCGCCGAAACCCGGGTTGACCGACATCAGCACAACATAGTCGGCAAACGGCATAACTTCCTCTATGCTAGTCAGAGATGTTGCCGGATTTACCGCAACACCGGCTTGCCCGCCCGCTTCGCGTATCGCCGCCAAAGTGCGCTGCAAATGAGCATCTGCTTCGACGTGAATAGAAACCATATTCGCTCCGGCTTCAACAAATTTCGCGGCGTATCGGCTCGGCTCTTCAATCATCAAATGCGCGTCAATTCGCAGATCGGTCGTCTTGCGAATTGATTCGAGAACCGGCAGACCAATCGTAATATTCGGCACAAACCTTCCGTCCATTACGTCAAAGTGCAGAATTTTTGCGCCACCCGCTTCAATCGCGCGAATTTCTTCCGTCAGCCACCCGAAATCCGCCGATAAAATTGAAGGAGCTATTTCAAACATTACTTTTAACTTTTGATTTTAGACCGTTACTTGGTTGCAAAAAAAAAAGTTTCGGTTGCACGTTTCGACGTTTTACGCGCCCGGAGTTTTGCTGGTCGACGGTTTAGGATTTTCCTGTTTTATTGTATCAGCCGGAATGTTCGTTTTATTGCCCGGATTTGTCGAACTGTTTTTATTACCTTTATCTGCTGAATTAGAATTTGAGTCCGAACCCTTTTTATTGGAATTACTGCTATTGGATGAATCTAAATTGTTGTTGGAATTATTACTTAACACATCGCGCGTGGTTGACGTTTTCTTTTTATTGGAATTGACGTTCTGATTCGCTCTACTTGATTTTTTAGGTTTGTCCGAAATCAATTCTTCGATTTTTTCGCTGTCGTCTTCCTCGTTCGTATTTTTCTTGAGCGTAACGGGCGTTTCACCACCTTCCGCACCTGTTTTACTTGTCACAACCAGAATCATCTGCCCGGTTTTTACTGTTTCGCCCGCTTTCGGCAGTTGTTCGATAACGGTATTCGGTTTTTCGGTGCTGGGACGGTCGGCTCTTTTCTTTATTCTCAAACCGAGTTCGGCAAGTTCTCTTTCGCTTTCGACAAAATCCTTGCCGACAATTTCAGGAACTTTCATTTCATCGCCTTGCAGCCGTAAATAAATGACTGTCAACAGCCCGACCAAAAAAGTTCCGGCGAGAACGACGACGACAAGTAATTTTCCAAGCGCGTCCGCGCTTTTTTTTATAATACTCACTTGGGTTGTTTTCAGCTTAGTCAATTTTAGAAAAATTAAAACGAAAGTTTAACATTTTTCGGAAAAAGTAACGAATAAATAATCTCCGATAAATCTACAAATTGATTATTTCTTTTCAAAAACAGCGATAAAAAATCCATCTGTTTTGTGCTTTTGAGGAAAGATTCTGGCAAAACCTTGCTCGGTCAAAAATTTTCTCGGCAAAGCGGGCAAAACCTTACCGAAGCGTGTCTGAGCCGCCAAAAATCTTTCGCAAACCGCTTCATTCTCCTCGTGTTCCAAAGAACAAGTCGAATAAATCAATCTTCCGCCCGTTTTTAAAACCTTTGATGCGTTTTTCAAGATTTTGAGTTGTTTGTCGGACAAATCCGTAAAGTCTTCACTTCGTAAAAAATAGCGTATTTCGGGATTATGACGAATCGTGCCGCTACCCGAACAAGGCGCGTCAACTAAAACCACATCAAAACTTTCTGCGGCAAAAGGCAAACTTTTCTCCGCATCGTAAGCGACAATTTTGACATTTTCTGCGCCGACTCTTTCGCAAGTTTCGCGCAAAACTCCTAAGCGATGAAGATACCTGTCGCCAGCAATAAACGCTTGTAACTTATAATTCGCAAGTTGTAATTGATAATTTATTTGGGTAATTTTACTGCCCGGCGCGGCGCAAACGTCCAAAAAATTCTCATCCGGCTGTAATTGAACCGTCTCGGCAACAAGCTGCGAGGCTTCATCCTGGAAATAAATTTTCCCCTCGGCGGCGTATAAATGCAGAATCTCGTTCGATTTTAAAACTTCATAAGCACCTGTTACGACTGCGGATTCGGCGATTTCCAAACCGAGTTTCTTCAAAGTATCGAGTGTTTTTTCATCCGACTTTTTAGTCAATCTGAAAACAAGGCGCGGCGTTGCGTTATTGGCGGCGGCAAGTTTTTCGGTTTCCTTGAAACCAAAATGCTTCATCCAATGTTCAATCAGCCAGCGCGGATGCGACGTTTCAATTGAAAGTTTTTCAATTGCATCAACAAATTCAAGATTTATTTCACTACGCACGGCGCGGCGCAAAACAGCGTTTACCAATCCGGCGGCGGAACGCTTTTTAGCCAGATGCACGAGATTAACCGATTCGTTGATTGCCGAATACGCGGGAATTTTATCGAG
>DATLXD010000059.1:0-9550 GCA_035575965.1 Pyrinomonadaceae bacterium
CGCGGAACTGCTGGCGAATTGTTATAAAAATTCTCTCAACTTGGCAATTGAAAACGATTTAAAGACTGTAGCTTTTCCTTCGATTTCGACCGGCGCGTTCGGTTATCCGAAACACGAAGCCGCCGAAGTTTCTTCCGAAGCAATAAAAGATTTTTTAGCCGAAACCGAAGATTTTCGAGAGATTCGACTTGTTTTCTTTTCAGACGCAGACGCGCAAAATTTTATAAAACATCAAAAATTTTAATCTTTTTGCAAATCGGCGATTCTTGAAATTTTTGTAAATAGAGTTGAAAGTTGATAGTTTATAGTTTCGGAAATTTTGCTTTTCAAAATCTGAAATTTTTATGAAGGACATTTCAACCGAAACTTTTTCTCATATGCAAACAGCCGTCAGCTCGCAAGCCGAACAATCTATTAGACGCGGTTTTTACTTTACACGCGAATTGCCGGAAAACCTGCAATTTTTAGACGTGCTTTCTTGGAATTTCTTCTGGTCCTGGAAACCGGAAGCAACGAGTCTTTTTCGGGAACTCGACCCGAAATTGTGGGACAAATGCGAGCAGAATCCGCGTGTTTTGCTGAAAAAAATCGACTCGCTCAGACTTTGGCAAAAGGCAAACGATGCGGATTATGTCGAACGATTGAGAAAGTTTTCCACCGAATTTAAAAGTTATCACGCGCAAGCACCGAATAATGTCGGGCGAATCACAAAGGAAAATCCAGCGGCGTATTTTTGCGCCGAATACGGCGTGCATAATTCCTTGCCGATTTATTCGGGCGGACTCGGAATTCTTGCGGGCGACCATCTAAAGTCTGCAAGTGATATGAGCATTCCGCTTGTTGCCGTCGGTTTGATGTATCGCTACGGTTATTTTCGGCAGAAAATCGCGCACGACGGCTGGCAGGAAGAACGGTATTTGGATTCGTTTGAAAACGAACTTGCGCTCAAACCCGTCACGGACGAAAACGGCGAGAGAATTTTCGTGATGATTCACATGCGCGGACGCGAAGTTTTCGCGCAGGCTTGGCTTGCCCTAATCGGCAAAATCTCACTTTATTTGCTTGATACGAACATCGAACAAAACAATGCTGTTGACCAGCTCGTAACCGGACATCTCTATGGCGGCGACACGGAAACGCGCGTCGTGCAGGAAAAAATTCTGGGCATTGGCGGCGTGCGGCTTTTGAGGAAATTAGGTTTAGAGCCATCCGTTTATCATTTGAACGAAGGACATTCGGCGTTTTTGACTCTGGAATTAGCCAGAGAATTTCTTGAAGCAAACGAAAATTCTTCATTTAACGATGCCGTTGCTTTTGTCAAAGAAAAATGCGTTTTTACGACGCACACGCCGGTTGCGGCGGGAAACGATACTTTCGCGCCCGAAATGATTAAAGGCTGTTTTGACGAAAATTTTATAAATTCTTTGAAGATAACAAAGGAAGAGCTTTTCGCGCTCGGTCGCACGAATGTGGAAGATAAAGCCGAATGGTTTGGGATGACACCGCTCGCTTTGCGAATGACCGGCACGGCAAACGGGGTGAGCGAAAAACACGGCGCGGTTTCGCGCGAGTTGTGGCTGAAAATGTTTCCCAAAGGCACGAAACCTGAAGACGTTCCAATTACGCACGTTACGAACGGAGTTCACGCGCCGACTTGGATTGCGCCGATATTTCAGACGCTTTACCAAAAAAATATCGGCACGGATTGGACAGAAATCTTAAAAAATGAAACCGCGTGGCGCGAAGCAATTGAAAAAATTCCAGATGTCGAAATTTGGCAGACTCACAAACTTTTGAAACAGCTTCTCGTCGCGTTTTTGCGGCAGGAAACTTTTTCAAAGAAAACCGGCTCGCAAGCCACTATTAATGAACACGAGGACACCGAAAAACTTTTCGACGCGGATGTTTTGACCATCGGTTTTGCACGTCGTGTGGCGGCTTACAAGCGTTGGGATTTATTGATGACCGATACGGAAAGGCTTTTGAAAATGATAAACGACGCGGAAAAACCCGTGCAGTTCGTTTTCGCGGGCAAGGCGCATCCGCAAGACCGCAAGGCAAAGGAAATTCTCCGAAACTTAATGAGTTTGGACGAAAATTCGCAATGGCAAAAGCGCGCGGTTTTTCTTGAAGATTACGACCAGGAAGTGGCGCGTTATCTGGTGCAGGGCGTTGACGTTTGGATGAATGTTCCGCGCCGCCCTCTGGAAGCGTCGGGAACGAGCGGTCAGAAATCGGCGATGAACGGCGGATTGAATCTATCTATTTTAGACGGCTGGTGGATTGAAGGCTTTAACGGTGAAAACGGTTTTTCAATCGGTGTTTTGGAGGACGAAAATAGAGAAGATACGAAAACAATTGACGCAAACGATGCCGAATCGCTTTATCGAGTTTTGGAAACCGAAGTAATTCCCGTTTATTATCAAAGGGACGAAAATGGCTTGCAGAGTGAATGGATTCGGCGGATGAAGAATGCTTTAATCACGCTCACGCCGCAATTTTCCAGCGATAGAATGATGAAGGATTATATAGAGAAAATTTATAATCGAATGGAAAACGGAAAAGGGAAAATATAAAAAACAAATTTTGAGTTAAACCATCATCCGATGCATTTTAGAGCGAGGGAAGCTATACTTAAATTATGAAAGCAAATTTTACAGAAATAAATTCAAAAGAACAGCTTGACGGGCTTTTCGAGAAATCGAACGAAAATCCAATCGTTTTATTTAAACATAGCACGACTTGTCCGATAAGCGCGGGTGTTCATCAGGAAATTTCCAACGCCGATGCGGATATAAATATAGTTATTGTGCAGAAAGCGCGAAATGTTTCCGACGAAATCGCCAGAAGAACCGGCATTCGCCACGAATCGCCGCAGGCAATAATCTTAAAAGACGGAAAAGTCGTTTATCACGCTGCACATTATGACGTAACGGCGAGCGATGTCGAATCGAATATCAAATGATTGAGCCGCGACAAATTATCGAAGAAAGTGATTCCGAACTTTCGATAATCTGGTCTGATGAAGCGGAAACGAAATACAATGCCGCAGATTTGCGTCGGTCGTGTCCGTGCGCGGGCTGCATCAATGAATGGACGGGCGAAAAGATGCTGAAAGCCGAAAACATCGCCGATGATTTGTCGTTTTCGTCAATCTCGATTGTTGGACGCTACGCACTTAATTTTCATTTTTCCGACGGACACGAAACCGGCATTTACAGTTTTGATTATATGCGAAAACTAAAACATTAAATATTTGTCACTTATCATCTATCAAAGAAATACCTTAAATTTGAAAAATGATAAATGTTCAATGATAAATGAAGAATGAACGAAAGAGACATTTTTGATGAGAAGCAGGAAACGAAAACGGCAAACTTTGCGTGTCCGAATTGCCGTGAGCGGAACGATTACGATGTGCGCTGGCTGAAACGCACGAAAAAGCGCAACGCGCCGAGACATCGGAACGAGCAGGAGCGTCTGCAATATGAGAAATCGCGCGATTATATGGTGCGCGTCGACGACCAACTGATGTGCAAAAACATTCGCTGCCGCAAACGCTTCGAGATTCCTTCAGCGCAGTCAATCGTTTTTATTTGAAATGAAGAATTCAGAATGTTTTTATTCTTGATTCTTAATTCCTAATTCATCATTTTTTATTGATGTGCTATTCTTTTTAACACGATGAACAAAACAGAAGAGGACGATATGACCGGTAAGGATTTGGAATTTTACGAACGAGAAACGCCGCCCGACGAAGCGATAAAAGAGTTTATGGATGAGGAAATTGCGTATGCGCCGCAAGCCCCGAATGAACTGACTGAACGGCTTAAAGAACATCATTCGTCTTCGCCCGCCGATTCGGGCGGCGACATTGACGCGCAATGGGAAGAAGTCAATTCGACCGGCTCGGAATCGTTCGGCGGACACAACCCGACGCCCGACCAATCGGACGTGGAAGAAAACGCGCACGCCTACGGCATCGATTTTCAAGACAACGAGCCGCTCGACCTTTTGGAAAAGATGGAAAAGCGCGACCGCGACCGCTTTGAACTGGATGAAAACTCCAAAGGTGAAGGCAATATGATTTAGTATCGCTCGAAATAACTTTATAAAAAAGACGGCTGAGTTATAAAACTTATGCCGTCTTTTTATGATAAATCGAAAAACTGTTTGAATCATTAAAACGAATTCTTGTATGATTGCGCTTATGAAAACACTTTATCCAGAGATTGAGCCGTTTGATTCGGGAATGCTGAAGGTTTCCGATATTCACGAGATTTATTATGAACGCTGTGGGAACGAACAGGGAATTCCCGTCGTCTTTCTGCACGGCGGTCCAGGCGGCGGTTTGTTGCCGATGTATCGAAGGTTTTTTGACCCGAAAGCGTATCACATAATTTTGTTTGACCAGCGCGGTTCGGGGAAATCTAAGCCCGCGTATGAGCTACGCGAGAATACGACTTGGGATTTGATTGACGACATCGAAGCCTTGCGCGAAAAGTTTAATGTCGAAAAATGGTTTGTGTTCGGCGGCTCTTGGGGCAGCACTCTGAGTCTGGCTTACGGCGAAACGCATCCCGACAGGTGTCTCGGTTTGATTTTGCGCGGTATTTTTTTGACGCGCCGCTCAGAGCTTTTATGGTTTTATCAATACGGCGCGAGCGAGATTTTCCCGGACTTTTGGGAGCGTTACCGCGATGAAATTCCCGAAGCCGAGCGTGGCGATTTTATCTCAGCTTATTACAAGCGTCTGACGAGTGACGATAAGGAAACGCGGCTTTCGGCGGCGCGGGCGTGGAGCGTCTGGGAAGGCTCGACATCGAAACTTTTCCCCGACCAGGATTTAATGAATCACTGGGAAGGCGAGGACGAAGCGTTATCTCTGGCAAGGATCGAGTGTCATTATTTTATGAACAATTCGTTTTTTCCGACCGAGAACTATTTGATTGAAAATGTCGGAAAAGTTCGCCATATTCCGACCGTCATTGTCCAAGGTCGTTATGATGTAGTTTGCCCGATGACGAGCGCGTGGGAATTGCACAAGGCGTTTCCAGAAGCCGAATTGATTGTCGTCGGCGATGCGGGACATTCAATTTCTGAAAAGGGAATTACCGCGGCGTTGGTTGATGCGATGGACAAGTTCAAAGAAATTAAGAATTAAAATCGTAAAATCAAAAGGCGGATGATTTTTAACGGCAAATAAATTATGCGGTATTTTGACTGCGCAGATGAAGTTTGGCGAAAATGGCTGTATTATGAAATTGTTTGACGTGCCAACTTTTTCGGAAATTCAAACGTCAAAATGACAGGAGAAAATTATGGGTGGTTTTGGAACAACAGAAATTATTTTAATCGTGGCGGTTTTGTTTTTGCTTTTCGGCGCGAGCCGTCTGCCGCAATTGGCAAAATCATTTGGTCAAACGCGCAAAGCATTCAAGGACGGAATGCGCGAAGCCGAAGAAGAAGAGCGTATCGAACTAGCACAGAAACAAATTAACCCGACACCGCTCGCTCCTCCGCAAATCAATAATATGAGCGATGAAGATTTGACGGCGGAAATGCGTCGCCGCGCAGAAGTGAAACAACCGTAACCTTTCAATCAATTAAAAAATCAGCCGCAAAAAAGCACAAAACACAAAAAAAATCTTTGAGATGATGAATTTATCTTTGTGAATTTTGCGTTTTTTCGTGGCTATTTCTTTTTCTCGCCGACAATGAGCGTCGCTTTGACCGAGAAGCTGAAATTTACCTGGTCGGAATCGTCGTTAATCGTTTGAGCAAGTTTTTCTTTAACTTTCTTCTTTTCTTTTTCATCCAGAAATCCGAACCAAGCGGGAAATAAAAAATTATCGGCAAGCGGTGCATTGATGAAGTCTTCGCCTGATTCAAACTCAAACAACTCGGTTTTAGTTTCCGTTTGCAATTTGGTCAAACCGAGATTTTCAGCCGTTTCCTTAATCTTGGAAACGGTCGGAATTTCAGTAATCAAGTGTTCGATTTCAGCTTCTTTTTCAAGCAAGTCGGCGTTTAATAAAGTTTCCCAAAGATAAGAAAATACGTCGCCGAAACTTCCCGCCGTCGGCAAAAAGAACATCACTTGAAGGTTTGAGAGTTTAACGATTTTCGCCAGGAAATTCTCGAGTTCGGTTGGTCGCACAAAGCTCGCGTCAGCCAGCACCGCATCAACTTTTTCAGCAGGAAAATCGGCGAAAAAACTAATATCCGCTTTTACCGCGTCAGCTTTTGCCCGGGCAATACTCAAGAGTTCTTTGTTTTCGGGCATTGCCCACAGCTCGGAGTTTTCATCGAGTTTTTCGCGCAGGGCGAGCGCGTGATTGCCCGTTCCGGCGTTAATGTAGAGAAATTTTTGCTCGTTGGAAAATTTGAAATTGTCGTCAAAAAGATTTGTAAAACGCTGTGTCCAATCTGTCTCGATATATAGATTTCGCAAAAAGGCGAGTTCTTTTTGTGATTTGCTCATAGAAGTATTTAATCCTAAAAGGAAAAAAGAAACAATAGATTGCGTTTTTATAAATTAAAGACAACTCCATCCGCCGCCGACGACCATTGCGGGCGCACCTGTTCCGCCTGACTGACACGGCGTTGTTGAGCGGCGGCAATCGGCGCAATAAACCATCGAGCCGTTGGATTTGTCCTTCGGCAGAGAGCCTTGCCGAAACGAAGGCATCTGCACGGGTGCGTTAAACTGCACGTCCGTTCCGAAGACAGCGGGAAAACCTTTGAGTCCGGTTTCGTCCGGCGCGCCGGTCATAAATAAAACGGTTGCGCCGTCAAAATAAGTTCTGGTTTTGCCCAGACAACCGTTCGTTGCGCCGTCATAGCAAAAACGGTCGCCCGTCGAATAAACGCGCAGGCGCGCGTCGGCTTTAAAGGTATCAGGTCCATAGAGATTGCCGGTCGAAACGTATGTGCGGCGGGCTTTGAAGACAATTGGCGCGCCGAAAATGCTGTTAATGACGGTTAGCGGATATGAATAATCGCCCGCGTTCGGATTTACATCCGCGTTATAGACAATCGAATTGGTCATTTGTTCGGTTTGCGAGTTGAGAACGGTGGTTACGCCGCTGTCGAGGATTCCGAGAAAAGTGCCGCCGAATGCGTGGTAAAATCCGCCGCCGAATGTGTTTTGAATCAAAATCGCTCCGGCACGCCTGAAATACATTGAATCGGCTTTCTGCGTCGCGGTGCGCGGCGGATTGACAAACAAGCAGTTTTCGACCGTCCAATCCGAATTACTGAGGTCAGTGTAAATTCCGACATCGGTAATAAAAAAGAAACCGCAAGAGCTGAATTTTATATAATCGAATTGCCAATTAGTATTTGGTATTTCCAAACCGTGGGCGTAAAAACCGCGAAAGAATTTGTTGAAGACGACGCGCTCAAACACGAAATTCTGAGAAGTCGTAAATGCGCCGATTGCTTCGATGCCGTAAGTATTTTGACTGCTGTTTGCATACAGTTCAATGTCACGGAAAGTTACACGCTCGGTACATTCGCCGATGCGAAAAAGCGCGCGATTGCTTCCGTTAAACGTAATGCGGCTCGGATTTTTCTGCACGACGTTGTTAGAAAAAGTATGCGACTGCAAACTGCCGACACCTTGAATGGTGACGCCCGATGGCAAGGCAATCGCCCGATTGCTCGCCATCGCGCCGACGATGTAATCACCTTCGGGAAAGTTTAAGATTCCGCCGTTGCGCGTAGCGATAAAAGCAAGCGCGCTTTTGATGGCAATGGTATCGTCTGCAACGCCGTTGCCAACTGCTCCGAAATCCTTGACGTTGTAAATTCCGGGCGCGGCTGGCGTGGCAATCCAATCATAAACGATGTCGCCGCTAAATTGGTCGCCTTTGTAGGAAATTCGGTAGCGTTTGTCTTCACCTTCAAAACACCATTTGAAATTATTCGGATTACCGCGCATCGTCGCCGTCGCGCCCGTTTGCGTTAAGGATGAACCCGTGCCGCCGCAATTGGAAAGTTTCATCGGCGTTGAAGTGTTTAAATCGGTGATTGTAATATCAGTCGTCGGCGGCACATAGCGAATTGCGCACGTCGCCGCTCTTTGCGTGTCCGGCGCATCTATGATGATGTTGTAGCCTTCAAATTTGTTCTGGGCGAAAGCATCTAAGGAAAATAAAAAAGCGAAGACAAAAAAAAGCGTCAATCGTAAAATTTTTCTCATAATGTAAAAGATTACCGTGCTGAAAACATCAGATGCAAAGAAAAATTGACAGAAACTAAGGAGATGAAAGGGATTTGAGTGTTTATTTTTGTCCCTGTTTATCTCTTTTATCCCTATCAATTCTTATTCGAACAAACTTGGCGCATCCGGTCTTTTTAATAAATTATCCAAGCCGAAATGTTCATATGCAAGGCGAGTAACCATTCGACCGCGCGGCGTGCGGTTTAGAAAGCCGGTTTGAATCAAATATGGCTCGATGATTTCTTCAATCGAATCTTTTTCTTCGTAAATTGCGGCGGAAATCGTTCCCAAACCGACCGGACCGCCGTCGAATTTTTCGATGATTGTGAGAAGCAATTTGCGGTCAACTTCGTCGAGTCCGTAAATATCAACTTCCATCCGGTTGAGCGCGTCCATTGCAACCACTTCTGTAATTCGCCCGTCGTAATCGACTTCGGCGTAATCGCGCACGCGGCGCAGCAGGCGATTGGCAATACGCGGTGTTCCGCGTGAACGTCGAGCTATTTCCTTCGCGCCGTTGTCTTCGATTTCGACATTCAAAATTTCCGCCGAGCGTTTGATAATCGTCTGCAAATCTTCGATGTTGTAAAAGTCGAGGTGAAAAACGATGCCGAAACGCCCGCGCAGAGGCGCGGTAATCATTCCCGGTCTGGTCGTCGCGCCGACCAAAGTAAATTTCGGTAATTCTAATTTTATCGAACGCGCCGCCGTGCCTTGCCCAATCATCAAATCGAGATTGTAATCTTCCATCGCCGGATAGAGAATTTCTTCGATTGCGGGATTAAGGCGGTGAATCTCGTCAATAAATAAAACATCGCCTTCCGCCAAATTTGTCAAAATCGCGGCTAAATCGCCGGCTTTTTCGATAATCGGACCAGCCGTGGATTTCAGTTCCGCGCCCATTTCATTAGCGACGATGTTTGAAAGCGTGGTTTTGCCCACGCCCGGTGGACCGAAAAGTAGAATATGGTCGAGAGCTTCGCGGCGTTTGAGCGCGGCTTTCATAAAGATTCGCAGATTGTCTTTGACCTTTTTCTGCCCGATATATTCGCCAAGCATCGTCGGGCGCAGGGAAAGCTCAAGCTGCTTTTCTTCATCGAAAGCGTTGCCGTCGCGGTTGTCGTTGTTTTCAAAATCGTTAGCCATCAAAAATGAATCACAGACTCAAAAAATTAACCTTTCGCCAAAAACTGCAGACTCTTTCGCAAAAGTTTTTGCACTGACATTTCCGTTCCTTCCTGCATCGCTTGTTTCAAGGCTTTTTCGGCGGCGTTATGCTGGTAGCCTAAATTTACAAGAGCGGAAATCGCATCGTCATAAACG
>DATLXD010000060.1:0-4259 GCA_035575965.1 Pyrinomonadaceae bacterium
TTTCGCCTGTTTATAAGCCAGTAAAAGTGCGCCGATTGCCGGATTAAAGCGCGGATTTACAAAAATTGCGTTCGGTAATTTTTTCTCTAAAATTCCTTGAAAATATTTTCTCATCAATTCGCCTTGAAACATTCCGCCGACTCCGGCAACCGGAAAATTATCCTGAAAAGACAAGCGTTTGTCGGCACTTCGGACGCTTTCGACCAAAAGGCTCGCGCCGAATCTGATTTGCTCGCGGATGACTAGATTTCCGGCAGCAGCCGCATCGTGCGCCGCTTTTGCAAAACCAGCCAAATTGTCTCTGGTTATTTTTGCATTATAGAAATCGTTTGTCAGTTCCCGAATTTGCCCGCGCCCGAAGAAATCTAAAACCAATTGTTCCAGTCCCGACGGCGCGAGCAAACCATCCTGTTCCTTGATTGCGAGGCGAATCGTCTGCAAAGCCAGCCAGAAACCGCTGCCTTCATCGCTAAACAAGTAACCCAAACCGCCGATTTTTGTTGTTTCACCACATTTGTTTTCGCCGTAGACGACTGAACCTGTTCCGGCGATAACGACGATTCCGGGTTCGCCTGCCGTCGCGCCGAAAAGCGCGGTCGTCGCGTCGTGTCCGACAATTAAATGCTCGGCTTTAACAATTTCACCGATAATTTCTCCTTTGTAATCCGCGCCGCCCGTCATTCCGAAATGCGCCGCAGTAAAAACCGTTTTTTCTATCGGCGGCAAATTCGCATCTTTCAACGCTTCGCCAACGCTTTTAATAATTGCATTTCGCAAACGCTCTTGCCCGCCCGGATGCTCGGCGTGATTCGACGCGCCGCCGAAACCGCTTGCCAGAACGTTTCCGTTCTCGTCGGCAACGATAGCTTCCGTATGGCTTTGCCCGCCGTCAACTCCCAAAAACAAAGCTGAAACTTGATTCGTAGAGACGAAATTTTTTGTTTTTAATGACATTTTATGGTTTCATCAAGTTTAACAAACAGCCTGAATAAGCGAATTAATATCAATCATACAATTAACGCCGATTTGTCGAAAATGGAAATTCGAGAGAATTTTCAGCGGTTGACTTCTAAATTCATTTTCAGTTTAATGCAAGTAATTCGTTCCGCTTTTATATTCAGCTAAACTTTTTAACTATTGGAGAAACTCAGTGATTCACTTGTTCCGTCATTTTTTTTTATTGTGCGTATTTTTGTTTGCGGCAACTGCAATTTTTGCCGAGACACTTTCGCTTCAAATAATTCCGCAGCCCAAAGAATTTACAGCAACGAATGATAATTTTTCGCTCAAAAACAGCCGAAAAATCGCTCTGGCAAATCCGCGTTCGGAAGCCGACCGCTTTGCCGCGCTGGATTTTATCGAGGACGCGAAGCAAACCGGCAACGTCAATTTATCAATCGGCGGCGGGAAAATTATTGTCGGTCTTCTGGATAATTCAAAAATAAAATCCGCACTCGAAGCGAGGAAAATCGAAGTTCCGGCGAATTTGAACGATGAAGGTTATATTTTGTTTGTCGATGCCAAGCAAATCATCCTCGGCGGGAAAACCGAAGCCGGAACTTTTTACGGTTTGCAGACTTTGAAGCAGATGATACGGGGCGAAGGCGCGGCGGCTTACATTCAAGGCGCGAAAATAATTGATTTTCCGACGATGCGTTACCGCGCTTTTTCCGACGACGTTTCGCGCGGATTAGTTCCGACAATTGATTATGTCAAGCGGCAAATCAGGACGTTTGCGATGTTCAAAATGAATATGCACTCGCTTTATATGGAACACACTTTCGCCAGCGAATCGAATCCGCTCTACGCGCCCGAAGAAGGAAGTTTTACGCCCGAAGAGCTGCGGGAAATTGTCGCTTACGCCCAAAAATATCACGTCGAAATCGTCCCCGAACAGCAGACTTTCGGGCATCTTCACAAAGTCATCAAATTTGAAAAATACAACGCGCTCGCGGAAGTTCCCTACGGCGACGTAATTACGCCGCAGGAAGAAAATTCTTACAAATTCGTCGCCGATTTATACAAAGAAATCGACCAAATTTTTCCGTCGAAATTCTTTCATATCGGCGCGGACGAAACTTTTGAATTGGGGCAAGGTCGCAGCCGCGAAGAAGCTAAAGAAAAAGGCGTCGGCAAAGTTTATTTCAATCACATCAACCGCGTTCAGGACATTTTAAAACCGTATAATCGCCGACTGATGATGTGGGGCGATATTGCCTTGAATCACCCGGAACTAATCGGCGAGATTCCGAAAGAAATGATTGTGATGAATTGGGCTTACGGCGCACGCGATTCTTACACGAGCCGCATCGAGCCGTTCAAAAAAGCCGGACTCGAACAGTTTGTCTGTCCGTCGGTCTGGAATTTTAATTTGATTTTTCCGAATAATGAGTTCGCCGCCGTCAACATCCGCAATTTTGTCCGCGACGGTCAGCAAGCCGGAGCAATCGGCGTGATGAATACGAATTGGGACGACGACGGCGAGACGCTGTTCGAGATGGATTGGTACGGCGTCGGTTTGGGCGCGGCGGCAGGCTGGGAAAACGCGCCGCTCGACATCGAAAAATTTGACCAGAAATTCGACTGGACGTTTTTTCGCAGCGAGGGCGATGATTTTACGAAATCAATCCGCACGCTCGGCGCGGCGAGCAAAACTCTGGGAATAACGGAGACGCAAAACTCACTTTTCTGGCAAAATCCGTTCACCGCGCAGTTTCAAAAAAAAGCCGTCACGTTAAATGCCAACGCCAAACAATTGCGTCTGAACGTCGAACAAGCGGAAGAAAGTCTTATTAAAAATGCCGGACGAGCGAAACGAAACCGCGAGATGATTCCCGCGATGCGTTTTGCGGCGCAGCGTTTCGATCATCTCGGACGGCGTTTGATTTTGACTGAACAGTTCAGCCAGGTTTATTGGGACGCATATTTAACAATGTCAGACAAAGCAAAGGCGCGAAAACTGACCTGGTATTCAGGCGCGATTTACAACTATCTGCGCGAGATGTCGGAAGAACTCGGCGAACTCAAACGCAAATACCGGGGGCTTTATCTGGCGGAAAATAAACCGTCGCATCTGGAAAGCGTCTTGGCGCGTTACGACCAATCAATTCAGATGTGGCTCGGCAAATCACGGCAAATCAGCGAAGCGTTAGCGCAATACAACGAAACCGGCACGCTTCCGAAACCGGAAGAAATCGGCATCAGCCCGAGACCCAAAAATTGAAATCGGCAGTTTCTAACGAAACAATAATCTCAATTGATTTTATCCGGTCAATTCTGTTGAAAAAATCAAGGCTAAAAATCAAATTTTTCGTCATCTTGTTTTTGTCGCGCCCCTGTCGCGCGGCGCGGGAGCGACTTGAGAGTTACCGGATTCGTGTCGTGCCGTTTTCTCAAAAATGAAACGAATTGAATAAAATTAAACTTTTCGATTAAAACGTTTTGGCTCGAGTTTAATTTGTCTGAGGCGTTGAAGGGCGGACGTATGCGGGCGGTAATCAAAATCATCTTAACATTAAGCGATTTATGGTTTATAATAATTCGTCGCTCAAAAACAAACATACGGATTTTTTTGTAATAGATTTTCTGATTTTTTACGGCTATGCCTTATAAACCAAAATTTTGCTGTCAATGCGGCGAGCCGATTGAAAGAGCCGGTTGGACACTTTTAACCAGCAGACGTTTTTGTGAATTATGCGAAACAGATTATAAACTCGACGATTGGATTCCGAGAGCAATAGTCGCGGCGGGAATCTTGTTCGGTATTTTCGGCTTGGGAACATTTTTGCAAAAAGCTGAAAAACCTTTGATCCTGGCATCCGGTAACTCGACAAATATAAATAAAAGTGCAGTTAATACGCAGGTTTCGGTTAATGCAAATGCACAATCTTTTGCCAAAATACAAGAGACAAATCATGCCGCCGGACAATTGCCGTCAAAATCGCCAATCGCTACGTTGAAGCAGAATTTGAAAGTCCAAAAAGTTGAAAATCAATTGAGCATAACACCGGAAACCGTCTATTTCTGCGGCGCGGAAACAAAAAAAGGAACGCCCTGCACGCGACGTATGAAAGGCGGCGGGCGATGCTGGCAGCACGCCGGAAAAACGGCTATGCTGTCGCCGGAAAAATTGATTGCGAGTCAGTAGTTTATTAGCTTGTATTTCCGCCGGAAAATTTTAATTTCTCTTTGTTGTAAAGAATCATTTCAATTAAATTAACCGCTCGGAAATTTCCGATAACTTTATTCTCGATAAACAC
>DATLXD010000061.1:0-8574 GCA_035575965.1 Pyrinomonadaceae bacterium
ATTCGTAATTTGAAATTCGTAATTAATTTTCGCTCACTATCTTAACTAACTCTGTTGACGAATGATTTTTCGGGTCTCCGACAATCGCCACTTGCCCGCCGTATTCGCGGACGATTTCACGTTCCGGCACATCTTCTGTCGTGTAATCCGTGCCTTTGGCGTGGAAATCGGGACGAATTGCGCGAATCAATTCTTCGACCGTCGGCTCTGCGAAAATTGTTACATAATCGACGAATCGCAAAGCGGAAACGATTTCGGCGCGTTCGCGTTCGGGTATCAACGGTCGGTTTTCGCCTTTTAACTTACGGACTTGCTCGTCGGAGTTGATGGCGACAATCAAACAATCGCCCAGAGCTTTTGCGCCGACCAGATAACGAATGTGTCCGACGTGAATAAAATCGAAACAACCGTTTGTCAAGACGATTTTACGCTTGCGTTGGCGTTCGATTGCCACTCGCGCGATTAACCTAAGACGGTCTAAAATCGGCGCGAAAGTGTTTGCTGAATTTATAAAATTTGTTGAATTCATAGAGTTTATCGAGTGGCTTTCGCTTTCTGTTTCGCCTTTTCGGTTTTCTCCAGAGATGCGAGCAGTTCGTCAAAGCTTACCGCAGCCGTTCCTTTTTTCATTACGACGATTCCGCCTGCGTGATTGGCGACGTTTGCCGCGTCGGAGAAACTCAAACCCGATGCCAAACCGAGGGCATAGGCGGCAATCACCGTGTCGCCCGCGCCCGTTACGTCAACCGGCTCTTTCGCGCCGACAGCTTCAAAAGACACGGGCGTTCGGTTTTTTTCAATCAAAAGCATTCCTTTGTTCCCGCGCGTAACCAGCAAAGATTCAAAACCGAGATTTTTGCAAAGTTCAACGCAATCCGCTTCGGTAAAATTTTCTCCTAAAATTTGTTCGACTTCCTCTTGATTTGGCGTAGCGGTAGTTGCACCCGTAAAATTTTTTAGGTTAAAACGCGAATCGACCAGAACGGGAACGCGGTTGCGTTCGGCAATTTTTTCGTTAATTTCCGCAATAAGAGCGTTTGCCACGCCATAATTATAATCGGAGACGATTATCGCATCTGCGTCTCGAACGGCTGAGAAAAGATTGTGCTTTAGTTTATTTTGCAATTCGTCCACAATCAATTCGCGGTTTTCATAATCGATTCTGATAACCTGCTGGCGCGGCGCATAATGCTGTCCGGCAAGTACGCGAATTTTCGTCGTCGTTTGATATTTTTCCGCCGCAATGACAAAACTACAGTCAACATCTGCTTGCCGCAATTTTTCAAGCAGCGCGTTTCCGTTCAAATCCTTTCCGACTAATCCGACTAAAACCGCGTTTCCGCCTAAGGACGCAACATTTACCGCTGCGTTTGCCGCGCCGCCCGCCAAAGTTTCGGTTTCGTCGTGGCGCAGAATAAAAACCGGTGCTTCACGCGAAACGCGGGCAATCGTGCCGCGCAGGAACTGGTCGGCAACCAAATCGCCGACGATGACGATTTTTTTGCCAAAAAATTTTTTGCCGATTGTGCCGTTATGCGTAACCATCAAATTTAACAACTGATTATTACAAAAAAGCGAAAAGAAAAAAAGGTTGAAGACTCGCGCGAAATCTTCAACCTTACAATCTTAATCAATCGAACAAATTAGTGTGTATCATAGCTGGCGATGGGAACATCGCTGGGCGAACCCCATTGAACCGAAGTCAATCCGCCGTCGGTACTTCGCAAAACATAGAAAGTTCCGTTGGTGTCGCGCCAAACGGCGATGTCGGTCTTGCCGTCGCCATCATAATCGTTTTGGACATTCAAGTCCGTGCCGGTGACGCCGAAAGATCTTGCCATTAAACCATTGTCGGAACTCTTCAAGATATACCAGACAAGGTTAGCAGCGTTCGCCCCCTCACGAACAACTGCAACATCAGTCTTACCGTCGCCGTCATAGTCGCCCGGAACAACCAAATCGTTGCTCAAACCCCAAGGAGTTGACTGCACGCTTCTATCGCTGCTCTTTAAGATATAGAAAATTCCCTGGTCGGCAGCATTTGCGCCAGGACGCTGGACGGCAATATCAAACTTTTTATCTCCGTCATAATCGCCCGGTGCCACATAATCGGCTGCGAGTCCAAATTGAAAGGCTGAAAAACCGGCGGTGCTGTTCAAAACATACCAAATCATTGAGTTGCCCGTGCGCCGCACGACCGCTAAATCGGTTTTGCCGTCGCCGTCATAATCTCTGGCAACCGGTTCGTCGTTGGTCGAGCCAAATTGAATAGCGGTAAAAGTGTTATTCGAACTGTTCAGGCGATACCAAACGCCGTTTGAATCACGCCAAACTGCGATATCGCCTTTGCCGTCACCGTCGTAGTCGCCCGGTGTCATAGTATCGTCATCACCGATACCAAATTGCTGAAACGTAAATCCGCCACCGCTTTTCGAGATATACCAAACACCGTTCGAGGGACGAAAAACCGAGAAATCAGCTTTATTATCCTTATCGGTGTCGACCGCGTTACGCAAACTAAGCTGGGCGGAAGCCGAAAACACCAAAAGCAATACACAAGCAAAGATTACGCTAATCTTGCCAGTTTTGGTCAAAATACTATTCATTAATTTTTCCTTTTTATCTTAAAACTTACCGCAAAGACATCGTACGGAATTTACGTCAAACTGTTGAGAAAACTTAATATACTACTTAAAATATAACTAATGCAAGACTTATTGCAAAAATAAAATTTCTGAAACAAAATCAAAAAAGAATTACTCGATTAACAAGGTCTTAGACGCAGTTACCTTGCCGAAAGTTTGACGGCATTTGAAAACCTTAATTTTGCTGCCTAAAGTCCATCTAAAAATAAGATTAAAAGAATCTGACGCGCTTTCGAGATTTGCCCGTCGCCTGGTTGACGGTAAATGTTTGTCCAGCGACGGTAATTGTGCCGACGCGCGATGTACCGGAAGAATTAGATGGAACTGTAAAAGTTATTGTGCCGTTACCGCTCCCTAAACCATTGCCCGCGACGGTAATCCAATCCGTATTGCTCGCCGTCGAAAAATCACAAGTCGGCGGAGCGGTTACATCAAAGGTAAAAGTTCCTCCGCCCGAAGAGATGCTTTGGGAATTGCCGGAAAGCGTGTATGTGCAAACGGTCGGATTTTGCAGAGCTTTTGCTACATTCAATCTGCCGCCGCTCTTGACTAAACCGTTCCATTGCGGAAGCGCGTCAACCGAATTCATCAAAGTTGCTTTTAAAGATGCTGCTGAAAGATTCGGATTATAGGAGGCGAGCAAAGCCGCTGCGCCGGTAACGTGTGGAGTTGCCATCGAAGTTCCGCTCAGAGTTGTATATGAATTGTATGATAAATCGTAAGTACTCAAAATCAACACACCGGGCGCGGCAAGGTCGATGCTGTTCGCACCGAAATTTGAAAAACTGGCGCGGTTGTCAAATTGGTCTGACGCGGCAACCGCTAAAATGCTCGGACTCGTATAACTTGCCGGATAAAATGCGGTTGTTTCAACATCTTGCCCGCTGTTTCCCGCCGCGAAAACTTGCAGAACACCGGCATCTCCGAGCGCGTCAATTGCGTCTTTGGTCGCCTGGTCATAACCGCAAGCCTCGCCGCAGCCGCCGTAGGAATTATTTGTTACGCGGATATTTACGCCGCGATTTTTCATCATCCGCACATAGTTATAAGCGTTGATGAGCATCGCCGAAGTCGAATCGCTTCCGTTCAGGCTGTAAATTTTTATCGCCATTAGCTGGACGTTCCAATTTACACCGACCACGCCCAAAGCATTATTGCCGACCGCGCCGATTGTGCCGCTCGTGTGCGTTCCGTGTCCGCCCGCGTCGTCCGTCGGGTCTGAATCGTTATAGAAAAAATCGTAGCCGTAATAATCGTCAACAAAACCGTTGCCGTCATCGTCAACGCCGTTGCCCGGAGTTTCGCCCGGGTTGCGCCACATATTTGCCGCAAGGTCTTCGTGATTGTATGCGATTCCGGTGTCAATGCTGGCAACAACCGTCGTCGCGCTTCCCGTGCTTAAACCCCAAGCTGCAGGCGCGGAAATTTTCTGCATCGCGTAAAGTTCGGAAAATCGCGTATCGTTCGATGTATTGAGAAGAGGGTAATAAAAATTCGGCTGCGCGACTTCGACATCCGCGCTTGATTTATAAGATGAAACGGCTCGATTTACCGAAAGACCAGCGGGAAGTTTTACTCTCTGCCAGCCGAGGTCGGGGAATTCTTCGATAACGGTTACGCCCATTTGAGCGTTCATCGAAAAAGCGGACTCGGAAGCCGTGCCGTTTTTATATTTGTTTTTATATTTAACGAGCAATTCACAATCCGCAAAAACTTCGGAATTGTATTGGGCAAAAGTGAACTGCACGCCAAAAAGCAGTAACAGCACAGAACAACAAACGAATTTAGCGACTGACATAATAAAACCTCGCTGAAAGCTACAGGTAAAACCCGAATTGTCAAACTAACAGTGTAATTTTTCGAGCATAAAAAGACAATATTTCCGGTTAAGTAAAATTGATTAGCTAAAAAGATGAAGTTTAGCCGGAAAAAGATACTAGGATTATATGAGAGAATCGATGGGGCGGCTAGTGGGGCTCGAACCCACGACCTCCTGAACCACAATCAGGCGTTCTAACCAACTGAACTATAGCCGCCGTAAAAATTTTGAATTCCAAATAACGAGCCTCGAAGTTCTTAATTATTACAATAAACAGGTGGTTAATACAAGCTGTAAATTGTTTGATTTCGATTTTTGAGTTACGAGACATCGCTGACGGACGAAATAATGTTTCGGCGGGAAGTTCTACGACTACAAAATTAACTTCCACCTTTTTTTACAATTTATAAGGAATAGTAATTGCTCAGTTTTTTAATTCCAAAACAAGCGTATTATTTCGCTTCAATTTTTCAACTTTTTTCAACTTTAAGGAGGGAATTATGCAAGTAAAAAAAATTATGACGAAAAATCCGGCGTGCTGCACATCGGATTCAACTTTACAGGAAGTAGCGCATATGATGGAGATGTATGATTGCGGTTGTATCCCGGTTGTCGACGACCATCAAACAAAACGCCCGATCGGTACGATTACCGACCGCGATATTACCGTCCGCACTTTTAGTGCCAACAAAAATCCGCTCGAAATGAAAGCGTCCGATATAATGACGACCGACATTGTTACAGTTACGCCAGATACAGGTGTCTACCAATGTCTGAACGTAATGGAAGAAAAACAAATTCGCCGTGTTCTAGTGGTAGATAAAAACGGCAGATGCGTCGGAATTGTCGCGCAAGCTGACCTTGCCGAACACGGAACAAATCCTGCCGAAACGGTAAGATTTCTCCGCGAAGTGTCCGAATCCGAATCAGACCGTTCGTATGACAGAAGATTTGAATCAGACCGTTCGCCGGAGAATGAAAGGAGAATGTATAGCCAAAAAAACCGTTCATTTTCACAATATGAATCGCCTGACCAATCACGCGAAACGTATCGTAAATCCTATACTGAAAAAGAATCCTTTTCTAACGGCAAAATGTTATTAACGCTTTTGGGAAGCATCGGTTTAGGCGCGGGTTTAAGCTATTATTTCGGAACGGAAGATGAAAATAAACGTCGTTCGCTTGCGAATCAAAAAATCAAAACCGGTAACCTTGATGCCAAGAATACGGTAGATAAAAAGACCCTTGATTTGTCAATTCCTACACCGCCGACTTCAGTTCATCCGACAACGCCTTTGTCTACTTCATCAACAACTGATAAGACGGAGAGAAGAGATACAATTAGCGGCAGCGTTGGTTCATTCGATAAGACGAATGACGACAGCGATTTGAAACCGATTACAGAGGTAGGACGCACTGCAACCAATACGTAAATTGATTGTCAATCCATAATAAAAATAGAGGACGGTTTGTAAGGCGTCCTCTATTTTTCTAAAGAGTGAAATTGTCCGCATCTTTACAAATGATTTATATTTGGCGGAAAGAAAAAGACTACCATTGAGTAGTCTTTTTTAATTATTAACAACTGTTTGATGTGAATGGTAAAAACTCACACTTTTTATTTTGTATTACTATAAATAAAAATGCCCCCGGCACGACTCGAACGTGCGACCCACAGCTTAGCTTACCTCACTTGGTTTCCCAAGCCCTGTTTTCCGGAGAAAACAAGTTGAAAGTCTGGACTATATCTTAGACATTTCAGCCTGAGTGCGTGTAGTCTCTACGGATCGATTTTGAACGAATTCAAAAAATTTCCTCGGTGTTGTCATAGGAAATTTTCATTTCCCTTAGATATTCACCGATATAGCACTCTCCACTGTGCGAGTTACTTATTCCCCGCACAGGCTCCTTTTTAGTTAAAGGCTGTTGCTCTATCCAACTGAGCTACGGGAGCATAAAAAGAACGAATTGCAATCTTAACGACTGCGCGATTTTAAGTCAAACTAGATGGAAAAATAAAGAAACGATAATAAAGATTAGCCAGACAAAGAGCGGAAAAAGCCCGAACAATAAAATCCAAATCGCTTCCTTTTTGAACGTGAAATTAAAAAGTTTTAGATTTCGCATTCTCGCTTTCACGCACGAAGCTCATCATTTGTTCAAAAACTTCAGTCAAATCGAGTTCGCTCGTATCAATCACGACCGCATCTTCGGCAATCGTCAAAGGCGAATCGGCGCGTGTAACGTCACGTTTGTCGCGCAGATTTATTTCGGCGAGAGTTTCTTCATAAGTCGTCGCGCGTCCTTTTTCCAAATCTTCTTCATAACGCCGCCGCGCCCGTGCTTCGGGTTTTGCCGTCAGAAAAAATTTCATACCGGCATTCGGAAAAACAACCGTTCCGATGTCGCGCCCGTCCAAAACGCAGCCGTTTGAAGCCGTTTCGCCGAGCGTTCTTTGATGTTCGACCAGAATTTTCCTGACATTTGAGATGGCTGAAACAATCGAAGCTATTTGTCCGACTTGATTGGTGCGAATTTCGGTTGAAACGTCGCGTTCATCAAGAAAGATTTGCAAATTAGTAGGTTCGCCGACGAGTTCGATTTTCGCATTGGCGGCAATTTCGGAAACCTTTTCTTTATCGTCAAGATTTATTCCTTTTTCCAAAACAGCCAAGCCGACAGCACGATACATCGCGCCGGTATCGAGATAAAGCAGATTCAACTCTTTAGCTAACATTTTGCCGAGCGTGGATTTGCCCGCGCCCGAAGGTCCGTCAATGGCGATTATCATTTTCTATTCTAGTGTTTTGTTTCTATTGGAAAATTAGTTTCATCAATTTCCCAATCTTCTTCAACTTCAATTGGATATTGACAATAAAGAAAGCTAGCTCCATTTTCTTTAGCTTCGATGAATTCTTCTCTTTTAGGTTCACCCATTGGATAATCGTCATCTTCAACGCAAGAAACTTCATCAATTTCCATAACAATCCAATTATTTTGTTCAATGTAAAATCTTGCAAGTATTTCTGCGCCATCTTGCAAAGTAAAATCAATCCAGCAATTTATATACGCGCCGCCACATTCTTTGAAGTCCGGCGATTTTTCACTGGGAACTGCGTGAATTGTAAATAGCCACATGATTCTATTCTAATATTTTGTTTAATGTATTGAGAGTTGTTTCAATATCCTCACGCGAAATGTCGTAATGCGTAACCATCCGAATCGCTCTGCCGAAAGGCGACGCTAAAATTTCTTGGTCTTTTAATTTCGCGCAGATTTCGGCGGAAGTTTTGCCCGTTTCCGAAATGTCGAAAATCACGATGTTTGTCTGCACTCGTTCCGCATCAATCGAAACGCCTTTTAAATTTACTATGCCTTCAGCCAAACGGCGAGCGTTTTCGTGGTCAACGTGCAAAATCTTCGGCGTTTCTTCGAGCGCAATCAAACCGGCTGCCGCTAAGACTCCGACTTGCCGCATTCCGCCGCCCAAGCGTTTGCGCCAGACACGCGCTTCTTCGATAAAATCCCTTTTGCCCAAGAGCATCGAACCGACGGGCGCACCCAAACCTTTCGACAGGCAAAACTGCACCGAATCGCAATTTTTTGAAAGTTCGGCAACCGATTCATTCAGCGCAACCGAAGCGTTAAAAATTCTTGCGCCGTCCAGATGAACAGGCAAATTAAGCGCGTGCGCCCGCTCGCAAATTTCCTCGCAATCCTCGCCGGTCATAACAGTTCCGCCAGCGAGATTGTGCGAATTTTCCAGACAAATTAAACCCGTCGGGCAAGCATAATACGGTTGATTGACGTGCAATGCCGATTCGATTTCAGTCCAGGTTAAAATGCCGCTTCCGTCTGCGCTTCTTACGGGGCGAACAAGAACGCCCGCGACCACCGCAGGCGTTCCCATTTCATAATTAAAAATATGCCCGCGTTCTTCGATGATAATTTCATCGCCTTGCCTGGTGTAAAGCTTGACGGCGATTTGATTGCCCATCGAACCTGTCGGGACAAACAGCGCGGCTTCCTTGCCAAAAATCTCGGCGGCTTTTTGCTGCAATAAATTTACCGTCGGGTCTTCGGCATAAACATCGTCGCCGACTTCGGCTT
>DATLXD010000062.1:0-4220 GCA_035575965.1 Pyrinomonadaceae bacterium
AAATGCTCGAAATCATTAACAACCAGCGAAAAATTCGAATCAACTCGAAGCTCTTTAATGAATTCGCTGAAAAAGCCGTTCAAAAAATTTCTGGGAAAGCCGGAAAAGCCATTACAATCGCGTTTGTCTCTGACAGAAAAATGCGTCTGCTCAATAAAATCTATCGCGGAAAAAACGCGACGACCGACGTGCTTTCCTTTCCCTTTGAGGCTGAAGAATTTGAACGGGGCGAAAATAATCTGGGCGATATTTTTATTAGCCTCGAACAAGCCGAAAGACAGGCAGAGGAAAATAATCTTGCTTTTGAGACGGAAATCAAACAACTGATTTTACACGGCATTTTGCATCTTTGCGGATTTGACCACGAAACCGACAACGGCGAGATGAATCGGCACGAACTCGAACTTCGTGAAACTTTAGAAATTTGAGTAAGGATTTTGTCCACAGATGCACACTTGCACACTATTGAAATGATGAATGCGGAACGATGAATGATGTATATCAAAGATTTTTTAATTCACGTTCTGCATTCCGCATTCATCGTTTTAATTATCTGTGTTAATCTGTGGACGATTTATTTCTTATGAACAATTCACAACGAACAGCCGACCCGTGCGTGATGGTGATTTTCGGCGCAACCGGCGATTTAACCAAACGCAAACTTTTCCCCGCGCTCTACAATCTCGCCAAAGAGAAATTTCTGCCCGAAAATTTTGCAATTGTCGGCGTCGGACGACAGGAACTTGAAACGACGGATTTTCGGCGTAAAATCATCGGCGAATTAAAGGAATTTGTCGCTCATCCGCCTGATAAAAACCTGATAAAATGGTTTGAAGAAAGAACTTATTATACGGGTGGCGATTTTGACGACGATAAAAAGTTGTTCAAGGATTTGAAAAAATTGCTCGGCGAAGTCTGCAAAACTCATTCGATTCCCGAAAACTTTTTCTATTATCTCGCCACGCCGCCGTCGCTGTTTGCCAATGTCGCGGAAAAGGTTTGTAAAAACGGTTTGGGAAACGAAGACGAGACGCATTGGCGACGTTTTATTTTTGAAAAACCGTTCGGGCGCGACATCGACTCCGCCAGACAACTCAACCACGAACTTTTAAAAATTCTCAAAGAAAATCAGATTTACCGGATTGACCATTATTTAGGAAAGGAAACGGTTCAAAACATTTTGGTTTTCCGCTTCGGAAACAGCATTTTCGAGCCGATTTGGAACAGAAATTTCATTGACCACGTGCAGATTACGGTGGCGGAAAAGCTGGGTGTCGAGCAGCGCGGCGGTTATTACGATACGGCGGGCGCGCTGCGCGATATGATTCCGAATCATATTTTTCAACTGATAACTTTAACCGCTATGGAGCCGCCGGTTTCTTTTGAAGCCGATGCAGTCAGAGATGAGCAGGCGAAAATTCTGCACGCGATTCAGCCGTTTTCGCCCGAAGACGTGCTGCACGAAGTCGTTCGCGGGCAATACGGCGCAGGCGAAATTGACGATAAAAAACTCGTCGCGTATCGAAGCGAAACAAATGTTCCGCCCGAATCGAACACCGAAACCTACTCGGCTTTGAAAATTTCGATTGATAACTGGCGTTGGGCTGATGTGCCGTTTTACGTTCGCACGGGAAAACGTCTGCCCGAAAAGCACACGACAATCGTGATTCAATTTAAAAAAGCACCATTTGTGCTGTTTCGTGATACGCCGATTGAAAAATTGACAACCAACCGCATCGTCATTCACATTCAGCCGGACGAAGGCATTACGCTGCATTTCGGCGCAAAAGTTCCGGGTCCGATTGTCAACATGGGCGCCGTTGATATGGATTTTAATTACGTTGACCATTTCGGCAACACCATCAGCACAGGTTACGAGCGGCTTTTGTATGATTGTATGACGGGCGACGCGACACTTTTTCAACGCGCCGATATGGTCGAAGCGAGTTGGCGGATTGTGTCGCCGATTCTGGACGTTTGGCAGGCGATTCCGGCGCGGGATTTTCCAAATTATGAATCGGGAACTTGGGGACCAATCGAAGCTGATGAGCTTCTGGCAAACGACCGGCGTAAGTGGAAAAACGATTGATACATTTATCATTGAAGATTTAACAATTGAATTTTTGATTTTGAATCGTCTAAAATCTTTGCCAATTTAACCGATGAAAGAAGTGATAATCGCAAAAGATTCTGATGAATTAAACAAAGTCGCGGCGGAAAGATTTATTTCTATTGCACAAAATGCGTTGAGAAAGAAAGATAAATTTACCGTTGCACTAGCGGGCGGCTCAACGCCGAAATCGCTTTACAATCTTTTAGCATCCGAAAAATTTCGTTCACAGATTGATTGGAAAAAGGTCGTTTTCTTTTTCGGCGATGAGCGAAATGTTTTGCCCGATTCTGATGAAAGCAATTTTCGGATGGCGAATGAAAATCTTCTCAAGCCTTTACAAATTTCGCCTGAAAACATCTTTCGCTGGCAAACCGAACTCAAAGATGCGGAAAAAATCGCTGAAAATTACGAGGAGACCGTCATAAGTTTTTTCGATTTGGCTGAAAACGAGCTTCCTCAATTTGATTTGATTTTACTTGGAATGGGTGAGGACGGACACACGGCTTCACTTTTTCCTTTTTCAAAAGCCTTGCACGAAACCAAACGCATTGCAGTTGTAAATTTTGTCAAAAAGCTCAATACAAATCGCTTGACATTTACTTTTCCCGCCATAAACAATACCTCAAACGCAATTTTTTTAATCAGCGGTGTGGCAAAAGCAATTGTCTTAAAAGAGGTTTTGGAAGGAGAATCGCAGCCGGAAAAATTTCCTTCACAGAATGTAAATCTAAATAATGGCAATTCGTTTTGGCTGATTGACCGCCAAGCCGCGCATCTCCTCAAATAAAAATTCAATTCAACCATTTACCATTTACCATTTACCATTTACCATTGTAAAAATATGGAGATTGAATTGCTCATCGCCGTTTTTATACTCGTTCTGCTGGTATTTCTTGCCACGCTTGATATGGCGTTTTCGCAGTTGAGCGACATTTCTTTGCGGCGTTTGTCCGGCGAAGCGGAAGAAAATTCTCAAGCTCGTTCATTAGTTTTTTTGCGCGAGATTCTGGGAAATCGTCCGCGCTTTCGCTTTGCGCTTTCGACGGCGATTCAAATTTCGCTCATTACTTTCACCGTTTTAATCACGCTCTATATTTTTAATTTTTATAAAACAAAAATCGAGCTTTTATTCGTTTCATTGATTGTCGCTTTAATTGCGTCGGTAATTTTCAGACAGTTCCTGCCGCGACTGCTGACCTGGAAAAATCCCGAAAACAAACTTCTCCTGCTGCTGCCATTCGTGCGCCCTTTTTACGGTTTGCTGACAACTTTAGCTGACCCGTTTCATTTTTTTACGAAAGACAATTCGCCGATTGAGCCGATAGTCATTTCAAATCAGCAAACCGAAGAAGAAAAGGAAGATTTTGCCGACGACATCGAAGCGTTGATTCAAGTCGGCGAAGCCGAAGGCATTATCGAAGAAAAAGACCGCCAGCTTATCGAAACGATGTTCGAGTTCGGCGAAACAAAAGCGGGCGAGATTATGACACCGCGCACTGAAATTGTCGCCTTGCCGATTGACGCGACCGTCAAAGCCGCCCGCGATTTGATAATCGAAGAAAAGTTTTCGCGTCTGCCGGTTTATCGGGAAACGATTGATAACATCGAAGGTGTGATTTATGTCCGCGACCTTTTGAATGCTTGGTCTGAGGCAAGGGAAAATATGCCGATTGCCAAACTCCTGCGTCCCGCATATTTTGTTCCCGAAACCAAATCCGCCGCCGATTTATTAAAAAGCATGCAGCTTAACCGTGTTCAAATTGCGATGATTATTGACGAATACGGCGGCGTGGCGGGACTCGTGACGGTTGAAGACATTCTGGAGGAAATCGTCGGCGAAATCGAAGACGAAGATACCGAAGAAGAAGAAATAGTTGAAATAATAGAAGGCGACGATAAAAGTTATTACGACGTTCTCGGCTCGACTGAAATCGGTAAAATCGAGCGTCTTTTTGATATGGAAATCGAAGACGACGATTTTACGACCCTTGCCGGGTTAGTTACGAGCGAAGTCGGCTACGTCCCGAAAATCGGCGAAACATTACAGTTTCGCGGGCTGCACATCGAAATTTTGCAGGCTGACGAAAAGCGCATTCATCTGTTGCGT
>DATLXD010000063.1:0-1949 GCA_035575965.1 Pyrinomonadaceae bacterium
GGAATTGCCGTTTTGATGGGAAACGCTTCGCCCGAATTGCTTGAACGCGAAGAATTTTATACAACTTTAAGTAATGATGAAAACGGTGTAGCATTAGCAATAGAAAAATATATTCTAGGAGAATTTAATGGCAAATAGAACTGCGGTTATCGAGACGAACAAAGGTGTAATCAAGTTTGAATTACTCGAACAGGACGCGCCTAAAACGACGGAAAATTTTCGTCTGCTGGCTGAAAAAGGTTATTACGACGGCGTGATTTTCCACCGCGTTATCAAGAATTTTATGGTGCAGGGCGGCGACCCGCTCGGCGAAGGTTACGGTGGTGAATCGGCTTGGGGCGGAAAGTTTAACGATGAAATAAATAAAAGTTCCGCGCTGTATCAAGGCGTATATAACAAAGGAACAGTTGCGATGGCAAATTCGGGTCCGAATACGAACGGTTCGCAGTTTTTCATAATGCACAATGATTATCCGCTTCCGCCGCAATATACGAAATTCGGTCAAGTTACCGAAGGTCAGGATGTTGTTGACGCTATTGCTGAAGTCCGTGTTAATGAACGCGATAAACCGCTTGAGGCGGTTGTGATGAAAAAAGTCAGCATAATGGAAAATGAATAATGGAAAATGGAAAATTTTAAGTTAAGAGTTTTTATTTTTCATTTTCCATTAAATTTATGCGAGCCGTCATTCAAAGAGTTTCCCGCGCAAAAGTTTCGGTTGCCGGTGAAATTGTCGGCGAAATTGGTCAAGGGATTTTGATTTTGTTGGGTGTTTCGCGCGACGACACTGAAAAGGACCCAATTTATCTTTTGGAAAAGATGCTTCATCTTCGCATCTTTGAAGATGCCGGCGGAAAGATGAATCTTTCTTTACTTGATGTAAAAGGCGAGGTTCTCGCGGTGTCGCAATTTACGCTTTATGCGGATGTGCGAAGAGGTCGTCGCCCTTCTTTTATCGAAGCCGCCGCGCCGGAAAAAGCAAACGAGCTTTATGAGTTTTTTGTCAAAGAAGCGCAAAAGCAAGTGGAAAAAGTGGAAACCGGACGCTTTCAAGCGATGATGGATGTCGAACTTATAAATGACGGTCCGGTCACGATTTTGCTGGACAGTCGGAGACTTGTATAAAAAATCTCAGTTAATTTAGAATTTATGAGCAAAAAAATCTCGATTTTGTTTATCATTTTATCGGCTCTGTTTGTTTTGTCCTGCGAAACAAAGCAGCCAGCTAAAAATTCTGCAATTGCGGAAATCAAAAAAGGCATCGCGCCAATTCCTGATAACGAAATTGCCGTTATCGAAATGGAAAATGCGCCCGCCTACGGCACGATAAAAATCGAGCTTTATTCAAATATCGCACCGAAAATGGTGGCGCGTTTCAAGGAATTAGCTAAAGAAGGCTTTTATAACGGTGTGACGTTTCACCGCATTAACCAATCGGTAATTCAAGCAGGCGACCCGCTTTCAAAAGACAACGACCCGACCAACGACGGGCAGGGCGGCTCTGATAAGCCTAATGTTCCCGCCGAATTTTCCGACATTCCATACGACACGGGAATCGTCGGCGCGGCACGCAGCCCTCAAAGTAACGATTCCGCCAACTCACAATTTTTTATTACGCTCAAACGCGAATCGGGTTTCGATACGCAATACACAATCTTCGGCAAGGTTATTGAAGGTATGAACAACGTGCGAACAATCAGCGGCGTTAGTCCGAAGGAACGGGAAAGACCGATTGAAAATGTTGTGATAAAAAGCGTTACGATTCAACCTAAAAATCATTAAAAATTGAAAATGTTAGGATAAATTTCATTGAGTAATGTAAAATTTTATAAAGATTTGATTTGTAATTTTCAGTTTTCCGTTTTCAACTTATGCTCGCGTAGCTCAGTGGATAGAGTGCTTCCCTCCGAAGGAAGAAGTCGCAGGTTCAAATCCCGCCGCGAGTATTC
>DATLXD010000064.1:0-10749 GCA_035575965.1 Pyrinomonadaceae bacterium
GCTTCGTTGCCGTTTGTAATCCAGAGTTTTTGACCGGAAATTTCCCAGGAATCGCCTTTGTCAACCGCTTTCGTTTTCAAAGCGAAAGCGTCCGAACCTGAACCGGCTTCCGACAATGCATACGCGCCGACTTTTGATTCAGCCATTTGCGGCAAGTATTTTTTCTTCAAATCGTCGCTTGCCCAGCGAATTATCGCATTTGTTACCAGAGTGTTTTGCACGTCAACAAAAACCGATGTCGAAGCGTCAACTCTGGCTAATTCTTCGATTGCCAGAATCGCGTTGAAAAACGTCGAACCTGCGCCGCCGTATTCTTCCGGCGTTTCGATTGCCATCAAACCGAGTTCAAAACATTGTTTGATTAAATCTTTGTCTAATTTTGCTTCGTGTTCCATTTGCTCGACGCGCGGGCGCACTTCGCCTTCGGCAAATTCTCTGACCGAACGGCGGAAAAGCTCTTCTTCTTCTGATAAAACGGTTAATGCGGGATTCAAGATTTCCTTTTCTAAAGCGGTTGCATTCATAATAATTTCCTTTGATTTTGTCGTTAAAATAAAAACAATTTTTAATTATTAAATTAAAGGAAAATTTTAACGTTAAAGACACAGAGGTGCAAAGTAAAGAAAAATCAAAAGGCACAAGGCAAAAGTAAAAAATTCGTAATCGGTCGTTCACTTATTACTTTTTAATTTTATCTATTGCCCTTAAACTCTTTGCGTTTCTTGCGGCTTTCGGTTGAAAATGATTTTGAGATTGTTCAACAAAAATAAATGCTTTAAAGTCATAACAGTCGCGGACGGCAAAAGGCAAAGAGAAGTGAAAACGAAAACGGAAGTTCAAAATCCAAAACTCAAAATTCAAAATCTAAATCAAAAACATCTCAACCGGCTAAAAATTGCTGCCGTTGTTTTTACGCTTTTGGGCGTTGCTTTGTTTGCTTATTTTGTCTACACGGTCGGTCTTGAAGAAATTCTCGCCGGCATCGCTCGTATCGGTTTCGGCGGTTTTTTGACGATTCTGTTTCTCTATTTCCTGCGTATTGCGGTTCGCGCGTCTGCCTGGAAGCTGTGTGTTTCCGAGCCTTACAAACTCGATTTGCGCGACACTTTGCCAGCCGTGATTATGGGTGAAGCCTTGAGCAGTTTGATTCCGCTCGGAATTCTCGTCAGCGGCACGGCAAAAGCCGTCGCGGTCAAAAAGCGCGTTCCGTTTGTTGTCGGTTTGTCTTCGGTAGCGACGGAAAATTTATTTTACTCTTTTGTAACCGGACTTTTTATCTGTTTCGGCGCATTCGCTTTTCTACAAAGTTTTGAATTAGCCGAAGGCTGGATTACGACAATTGATGTTTTAATCGGAATTATTTTTTTACTGATTTTTCTCGGCGTTTTAATGGTCGTCCGCCAATGGCATTGGGCAAGTTCGCTGTGCAATTGGCTGTATAACAGAAATTTCGGCAAGCGTTTTCTGAAAACCGGACGCGCCCAAGTCCGGCAGTTTGAAGATTTAATCTACGGTTTTTACCGCGAATATCCGCGCCGATTTTTGCCGATAATTTTATTGCAGATTGCCTATCACATAATCGGCGTGACGGAAGTCTGGTTTGTTTTAAGCCGCATCAGCACGGTTTTTCCAAGCCTTTATTCGGCATTTTTGCTCGAATCAATCAGCCGCTTGATTACGATTGTTTTTAAGTTGATTCCGTTTTTAATCGGCGTGGACGAAGCGGGCGCGAAATTCGTTACCGAAATTTTGGCTTTGGGCGCGGGCATCGGCGTAACTCTGGCAATCGTCCGCAAGGGAAGAATTTTATTTTGGACGGCAATCGGATTGATTTTGATTATCCGGCGCGAATTTTCGCTCAAGGAAATCAATAATGTCGGAAGAAGTGAAGAGTGGAGAGCCGAGAGTTGAGAACAAACAATTTACTCTTCACTCAAGACTCTTTACTCTCCACTTTTTTTGGTTGTTCATTCATCAGACGCGCGACGTGGAAAATATAGTGAACGCCCGAAAAAACGGCTATCGCCACGACGGTTGTATAAACAGTCGGCAAGTAAAGATTGAGCGCGGGGAAAATAGCGGCGAGCAGAATCAAGCCGACGGCTGAAACCTGAACGAGCGTGCTGAGTTTGCCGAGCCAGGACGGTTTGAAGCCGCGAAAATCCGTGATGATAAAAATTGCAATCGCCGACGCGGTAATCAAAACGTCACGCCCGATAACCGAAGCCGTTACCCAAAACGGAACGGGCAGATGTCTGATGGGCGGAAAGACATTCGGCAAGGTTAAAATTATAAACGCCGTCGTCATCAGGAGTTTATCGGCAATCGGGTCGAGAATCGTGCCGAGTTCCGATTGCTGATTAAAACGCCGCGCCACAAAACCGTCAACGCCGTCGGACGCGCCCGCCACGAAAAAAATCAGCAAAGCCCAACCGCTGTGACCATAGAAAAGCATTATGGCAAAGGCGGGAATCAGTGCCATGCGCAAAAAAGTGAGCAAATTCGGAACGGTAAGAATGTTTGAAGACATTTTTGTAAGAAGTAGCAAGAAGCAAGAAGTAAGAAGCAAGAAGGGAAAAGTTAAAAATTAGAAATCAACCAAAGCAAGTTTATTTTCTGTGTTCTTACTTCTGTCTTATTCTTCTTACTTCTTGCTTCTTGCTTCTTACTACTAACTACAACTTCGCAGTTCGATAAAAGAAATCTCCGGCGGGCAGCCGTAGCGGACTGGCAAAACGACCGTGCCGATGCCGCGCGTGATATAAACCTGTGTTTCTTTGCGACGATACAAACCGCTCGCAAATTTTCGGCGGCGCGGCAAAATTCTTTTTTCTTCGTCGCGTAGCTTGACCTGTCCGCCGTGCGTGTGTCCGCTGAGCATCAAATCAACTCCAGCACGGGCAGCGCGATACAGAATTTTCGGGTTATGCGCGAGCAGCATTTTCATCTCATCGGGAAAAGAGCCGCGCAAAGCGGAACGCAAATCGGTTTGCCCGACCATATAATCGTCAACACCGGCAAGCCAAAACGAAGCATTTCGCGCTTGAAAGCGAAAGCCTTCGTTGTTTAAAACCTTGATATTCACATCTTGCAGGTGCTTTGTAACTTGTTCGGCATCAGTCCAATGGTCGTGATTTCCCAAACACGCAAAAGTGCCGAATTCCGATTTGAGCCGTCCCAAAACCTTCGCCATCGGCGCGATGTATGCGGCTTCGTGCGACACGTAATCGCCTGTCAACACAAACATATCGGGCTTTAATTCGTTGGAGATTTCGACGGCGCGTGAAATGTGTTCAAGATTGGTAAAAGGGCTGTGATGAATATCTGAGAGATGCACAAGACGAAAACCGTCGAGAATTTTCGGTAGACGTTTCAGGCGAATCGTAACCATTTCGACCGTTAAAGTGTTTGCTTCATTGATAGCGTTGCGTGCGACAAGCGAAAAATTACTCGCCAAATCGCGCAGCGGCGTTTCAGAACCGACTGCGGAATAGATTCTCTGCGACAGTTTTACCTTTCTTGCTTGGGCATACTTCATTTTAGTTCACAAGTTTTAACGGCTGAAAATTTTGGCAAGATAATTTAGTATAATCGTCTTGCAAACAAAAAGTCTAGAGTCGGCAGGCAGATACGATTTTGAATTTTGAATTACGGCATCAATATTATTAACTTAATCTTTATCATTTTCCGATGAACTCGCTGAATACGGCATCGCTCGTCAACCTTTTAGGTTTTACGGTTGGAATCGCGCTTTACGCGCTCCTGCTGGCGATGGTTGTGCGTCATCGCAGGAGTCGGGAAAAGTTTTCGTTTGATTTTCTGCTTCTGGCGACCGCGATTCTGGGGCTTCTCTGGAATGCGGGCGAACTTTTTGTTCTCGTTTGGAAAGATTTCGGCGCACGGGAAGTTTCGCCCGTTTTGTTGGCTGTTTCCTATTCAGCACTCGGATTTCTGCCGTCGGTGGTCGTTCATTCGGCTTGGAAAAATTCAGATAACGAAAACTCGAATGTTCGTCTGCTGACATTTGCCGCATATGGTCTGAGTGTTTTGGCAAGTCTTTTGCACTTTCAATCGGCAGCTTTTCACGATATTGCGCTGTCAAACACGGCTCTGCAAATTTTAACTTTCGGCTCACTGGTTCTGCTTGCCGGACTGCTGATTTTTAATTTTAAGCAAACGCTGGAAAAGAAAACAATTTGGATTACGGCGTTGCTGGTTTTCGCGGTTTCGGCTTTGCATTTGAGGTCTGAAACCGAAGGAAACTCGTGGCTTGTCGAACTCGTCGCGCACCAATCTTCTTTGCCGCTCGCGCTCGCTATTCTACTTCAAGACTATCGTTTCGCTTTTGCAGACCTTTTCCTGAAACGAGCTTTGTCGCTGCTTTTGTTGACCTTGACGGCTTTCGGACTTTACGTTTTTCTCGCGTCGCCGCTTTTGTCTCTACACGATGCTCACGGAGAAAATGATGTGCAGTCAATCAGTATTCTGCTGACGTTTTGGATTGCAACCGCTTTGATTTATCCGAGCCTGCACCGTTTTGCCGCCTGGCTGGTTGACAAAATTATTCTGCGCCGCACCGATTATGAAAAGCTGCGTGTTGAAATCTCGAATGTCGTCGAAAAACAGGAAACCGCCGAAAATGTTTTATCAGCGGTTTGTCAGAAATTGGCTTTTGCACTCACGGCAATCGAATCTGATTGGAGCGAAACTTCTCAAAACAAATCGGAAACAAATTTTCCGGCGGTGGCTCTTACTTCGCGCCTGGCTGAAATTTTCGTCCCGACGGCTGAATCGCCTTTTTACAAAATCGAGTTAAAGGATTTTTCAGGCGGTCGCCGTCTGCTTTCAGACGAAATCGAAATGCTCGGAGCGGTTGCGCTGCTGACTGCTCGGCGGATTGATGCCTTGCGCGTGACGGGCGAGCGTTACAGCCGTGAAATCCGCGAGCGGGAATTTTCCAAACTCGCCGCCGAAGCCGAACTTCGCGCACTTCGCGCTCAAATCAACCCGCATTTTCTGTTCAACGCGCTGACGGCAATCGGTTATTTGATAAACACCGCGCCGGAAAAAGCCTCTGAAACATTGATAAAGCTGACCAGACTTTTGCGGCGCGTCTTAAAAACAAGCGGCGAATTCTCTACTTTGGGTGAAGAAATTGAGTTAGTAAAATCTTATCTGGAAATTGAACAGGCGCGGTTTGAAGAGCGTCTGGAAGTTGAAATCAATGTGGCAAAGGATTTGGAAAAATTCCGGGTGCCGTCTTTTGTTTTGCAACCTTTGGTCGAAAACGCCGTAAAACACGGTATTTCAAAAGTGAAATCGGGCGGCGCAATAAAAATTTTTGCCGGTTTGGAAGGTGAAAAAGAAAATATCATTTTGAAGCTGACCGTTTTCGATAGCGGTGCGGGCGAAAATACAGACGAAATTTTACAGCGCAGGCAAAAAGGTGTCGGGCTGAATAATATAGAGCAGAGATTACATAACTATTACGGAGATTCCGCCGTCTTGAAAATTAAAAGCGAGAGCGGCAAGGGAACGACTGCGGAAATAAAAATTCCTGTTATAAATGCGGAAGCCCGCACGAAGTAAGGGCGTATTTTTCACACTTACTTCGTGCGTGTTTGTGCCCAAGCCGTCATCTGCAAATTTAGTCTTATTTGAAAATTTGTTGAATCAGTTTTCAATTAAAATTATGAACAAACTTCGAGTTGTCATTGCCGATGACGAACGTCCGGCGCGTTCTTTTCTCAAAAACATTCTCGATAGCTTTGAAGATGTGGAAACAATCGGCGAAGCGGAAAACGGCTCGGAAGCCGTCGAGCTTATTAAACAAGCGAAGCCTGATTTGGCGTTGCTCGATTTGCAGATGCCGGAAGTTTCCGGTCTTGAAGTCGTCAAATTATTATCAAAATCGCAGTTGCCGCTCGTCGCTTTCGTGACGGCTTACGATGAATTTGCGGTGCAGGCGTTTGAATTAAATGCAATTGATTATCTGTTAAAGCCGATTGAAAAAGCGCGTCTGCGGGAAACCTTAAATCGGGCGCACGAAAGACTCGAACATACAGATTTCCGCGAAAGTCAATCGGCAAATTTGCAAGCCGCCGCCGAAACCTACGGAAAAATTTCGCCTAAAACTTTTTTGGAACGCATACCGATTCGCGCCAGAGATGAAATCGTGCTGCTTCCCGTGCGCGAAGTCGCGTCAATCGTCGCCGACGGCGAGCTTCTGCACATCACGACTCTGCAAAACGAAAAATACACGATAAATTTTCGCCTCAAGGACATCGAAGTCAGACTCAATTCAAATAAATTCGTCCGCCTCTCGCGCAGTGCGCTGGTTAATCTGGACCAGATTGCGCGGGTTAATCCGATGCCCGGCGGAACTTATCTAATCGCGCTCAAAAACAAACAGGAAATTTCTGCAAGCCGTCTGCAATCGCGGATTTTGCGTGAGCGATTATTGAAACTTTGAAAAAGTATTCGTTTGTATTTTCAATACCTCGCCGCTTTTTCATAAACTGCCTTTTATGTTTTGCCAGCCAAAATTGCAATAAAATCCATCGCCGTTTATTGACGTAAAACACCTTTTACTGGCGGCAAACAACCGTTTGTTGAAAAGTCGTCCGTTCGATTTTTAGTCGTTTGCCATAATCGTTATTCTTTATCTTTATCAAAGAGAATCTCCGTCGATTATATGCAAAAACTTACTCATTCATTTTTAACGATTACATTTTTATTTCTGCTGACATCCGTATCGGTTTTTGCTCAAACGAGCGGAACGATTAGCGGACGAGTTATCTACCGGGAAAATCAAACTCCGCTTCACGACGCGCAGATGCAAATCGTTCAACTGAAACGCTCAGTCAAAACGGACAACGACGGAAATTATAAATTTGAAAACCTACCTGCCGGACGCTACACGATTCAGGCGCAGACGGACGGTTTTTCGGCTTCCGCCAAAACAATCGTATTGGTCGCGGGCGCAAATTCAGTCGTTGATTTTTCTTTGCAATTAGGCGGTATCAAAGAAGAAGTTACCGTGACGGCGAGCGGCGCGGAACAATCAACTTTTGACTCGTTTCAATCGGTCAGCACACTCGGTTCAAACCAAATCGCCCAGCGAGCCAGCACGTCTATCGGCGAAGTTTTGGAAGGTGAGCCGGGCGTTGCCAAACGCTCGTTCGGTCCCGGAACAGCGCGTCCCGTGATTCGCGGTTTTGACGGCGACAGAGTTTTAGTTTTGCAAAACGGCGTGCGAGTCGGCTCGATCGGTTCCGGTTCGGGCGACCACGGCGAGCCGATTGACCCGTTAAGCGTCGAGCGGTTAGAAGTCGTCAAAGGTCCCGCAACCTTGCTTTACGGAAGCAATGCCATCGGCGGCGTGGTCAACGCTATTGGTCAGGAAGACGACGACAAACATCCCGGACTTCGCGGCGCATTTACCGCCCTTGCAGGCACAAACAACAAACAAGCCGGAATCGGCGGCAACATCGAATACGGTTATAAAAATTGGCTTTTCTTCGGCAACGGAAGCGGGCAGCGGGCAAGCGATTATTTTACGCCGCTTGGCAGAGTTCCGAATTCCGCTTCGCGCTCGACAAACGGCTTGGGCGGCGTTGGTTATTTCGCCGACAAAGGCTTTGTTCGCGCCAGCTACAATTATTACACATCGCGTTACGGCGTTCCGTTCGCGGGACTTATCGAATCGGGCGGCGAAAGTAATGATGAAGAAATTGATTTGAAATTGCGGCGACATAATTTTCGCGTCAACGCCGGTTTCCGTGACTTAAATTCATTTGTAACGAGCGGCAATTTTAAAATTGATTACACGGATTATCGCCACAACGAACTTGCCGATAATGTTATCGGAACGCAATTCGACAACGATACTTTTTCGTATCGCAGTGTTTTCGAGCAGAAAAAATACGGCAAACTTACGGGACGTTTCGGCTTTGAAGGCTTCAACCGCAACTTTTTGAACACCGGCGAAGAACTTTTGGTTGACGGCAGAGTCAAACAAAATATGTTTTCTGTCTTCGGACTGGAAGAATTGAATTTCGGGCGCGTCAGTTTTCAGTTTGGCGCGAGAGTCGAAAAAAATAATTATCGCGCCGACAATCCTGATTTTCTCGACCGCAATTTTACCGGACTTTCGGGTGCGGCGGGAATTCGCGTTCGTTTGTGGGAAGGTGGCGCGTTTGTGTCGAATTACTCAAATTCTTATCGCGCTCCGGCTCTCGAAGAACTCTACAACAACGGTCCGCACGTCGGCACAATTTCGTTTGAAGTCGGCAATCAAAACTTAAAACGCGAGCGTTCCAACGGCATTGATTTCGGCTTGCGCCATTCGTCAAACCGTTTTCGTTTTGACGCGAGTGCTTATTATTACCGGCTGAAAGATTTCGTTTATTTCGCGTTTGCCGACCTTGACGCGGACGGCGAAGTTGACCGCGAAGACGGCTTGCCGCTCTCGTTTTATTCGCAGGGCGACAGCCGCTACGTCGGCGCGGAAGTCAATTTCGACGCGGACGTAAATAAATACGTCAATTTATTCTTCACCGCCGACCTGGTTCGCGCCAAACTGACGAGCGAAGATTTGAATTTGCCGCGCATTCCGCCGAGCCGCGCCAGAATCGGCGTGGATTTGAAATATAAAAATTTGAGCGTCAGACCGGAAGCGGTTTTTGCGAGCGAGCAGAATCGGCTTTATCCGCTTGAAACACGCACGGCTGGTTACGGATTATTTAACGTCGCGGCTTCATACATCATCGGGCGCAACCATTACGCGCACATCTTCGGCGTGAACGCTTACAATTTGTTCGACAAGGAATATCGAAATCATCTGTCGTTTATCAAAGAACTTGCGCCGGAAATCGGGCGCGGCATACGTTTCAACTACACGATTCGATTTTTCTAAACGAACGGCAAATAAAAAAAAAGGGCAGCTTTTACGGCTGTCCTTTTTTATTTGAGGTTTGCAGAAATTTCTCTTTCCAAACGCTCGGAATTTCTGTATCATTTCTCACAATGTCGCCAATTGCTATTACACTAATTCTACTTTTTGTCGCCGTCGTTTTGTTTGCAACCGAGAAAATTCCGGTTGATATTGTCGGCATTTTGCTCGTCATCGGACTTGTAATGACGGGTGTTTTAAATGTTCAAGAAGGTCTATCAGGATTTGGCGACAATATCATTGTTACAATCGCCGGACTTTTTATTTTAACCGGCGGACTCGTCAAAACGGGAATCGTTGATTTAATCGGTCGCAGGCTGTATCGCATTGCCGGAAAAAATGAATTTTTACTGACGGCTCTGATAATGTCGGTAGCGGCGATTTCGGCTTCGGTTTTGAAAAATACGACGACGACGGCAATGTTCGTTCCGGTAGTGTTGGGACTAGCGGCACGCGCGAAAATTCCTCCGTCAAAACTTTTGATGCCGCTTGCGTTCGGCGCAATTCTCGGCGGAAGCTGTACGCTTATCGGAACTTCGACAAACCTTGCCGTCAGCAGCGCGATGCAGCGTTACGGAATGGAGCCGTATTCGATGTTTGAGCTAACGCCGGTCGGCGTTATCATGGTTGCCGTCGGACTGATTTATATGCTGTTTCTTGGCATCAAACTTCTTCCCAATCGCGGCGGCGAAGAATCTTTTACCGAACAGTATCACATCCGCGAATACATTTCCGAGCTTTTAGTTTTGCCGGTTTCTCACCTGATTGGGAAAACTTTAGGCGAAGCGAACATCAATTTAGAACTCGATTTGAATGTTTTAGGCATCATTCGCGGTAAAGAACAAAGAATCTCACCGAAGCCGGACGAACGTATCGAAGCGGGCGACTTACTGATTGTCGAAGGCAGACTTGCCAATATATTAAACGTCAAATCCGAAGCCGGACTCGAAATAAAAGCCGATTTTGAACTTAATGACCGGGTTCTGGAAAGCGGTGAAATCGAGCTTTTTGAAGTAATGGTGATGCGCGATTCGCGTCTCGGCGGGCAAACTTTGAAAACTCTTAATTTCCGCCGTTTGTATAATCTAACCGTTCTCGCCATCAATCGGCACGGCGAAACTTTTCTCGATAAACTCAGCGATGTTCGCCTTAAATTCGGCGATGTTTTGCTCGTGCAGGGCAACCGCAGGATAATCGAACCGCTTGTCGTCGAAGGCGAAATGCTGCTGCTCGAAGACGTTTCCGCCGGAAGTATGCGGACGGAAAAACGCCGTTGGGCGATTGCCGCTTTCGGACTTTTTCTCGCACTGTCGCTTTCCAAACTCGTTACCGGATTTGAGATTCCGCTTGCCATTGCCGTTCTGCTCGGCGTTCTTCTGCTTTTGGCGACAAAAACCGTCCGTTATTCGGAGCTTTATTCGCTGATTGATTTTCGCATCTTGGTTTTAATCGCCTGTATGATGAGTTTCGGCGTGGCGATGGAGAAAACCGGCACGGACATTTATCTTGCGAGTTTGATTCAGGATTATTTCGGGCAATACGGCGGAACTGCCGTGCTTGCCGGATTTTTTATTTTAACCGTTGCGTTGACCCAACCGATGTCAAACCAAGCAGCCGCGCTGGTTATCTTGCCCGTTGCCGTTAAAACCGCGCTCGCGCTTGGGCTAAATCCACGCACCTTTGCCGTTGCCGTAACTTACGCCGCGTCATTTTCATTTATTACACCGCTCGAACCCGCGTGCGTTCTGGTTTATACGCCGGGACGTTACCGTTTTATGGATTTCGTCAAAGTCGGC
>DATLXD010000065.1:0-24830 GCA_035575965.1 Pyrinomonadaceae bacterium
CCGCGCGGTTGAAAAGCCGTGCTGGAAATATTGCTGGTAAAAAGTGCGCCCGCATCGGTTTTACCCGGCTGCAGTAAAACGCTCGCTATCAAAATGATACAAGAAATAAAAAACAATATGTATAAAAAATAAGCCAACTTCTTTTCTCCGTTAAAACTACTTGTAATTTACAATCTGCGCAAAGCTCGCCGCTTCGAGGCTTGCTCCGCCGACCAATGCACCGTCAATGTCCGCCTGCGCCATCAAAGTTTTGATGTTATCAGGTTTAACCGAACCGCCGTAAAGAATTCTGACTGCATCCGCAACATCTTTCCCTTGCATTTCGGTCAATGCCCGCCGAATAAATCGGTGCATTTCTTGAGCCTGTTCGGGCGCGGCAGTTTTACCCGTTCCGATTGCCCAGACAGGCTCGTAAGCGATAATAATACGTTCCATATCCGAAACTGTCAAACCGTCCAACGCGCTGGAGAGTTGTGTTTTAACCGTATTTTCCGCATTGCCCGCTTCCCTTTCGTCTAGCATTTCCCCGACGCAGACAATCGCCGTTAAATTGAAAGACAGACACGCCTTCGTCTTTTTATTTACGCTCTCATCGATTTCACAGTAAAATTGCCGACGTTCCGAATGACCGATTATTATGTGTGAACAACCGACATCTTTTATCATATCGACTGAAACTTCGCCCGTATGTGCGCCATGCTTTTGTTCGGTTGAACAATTTTGTGCCGCGACTTTTATGTTTGAGCCTTCGAGTCTGTCGCACACCGTCTTCAAAGCCGTAAAAACGGGCGCGATGACGATCTCACAATAATTTGCATTAGCAACCAGAGGTTTTAACGCCAAAGCAGTTTCCAACGCTTCGCCAAGCAGCTTATACATTTTCCAATTTCCAGCGATGACAGGTTTTCTCATAAATTTGGTTTATAATTTTAAGCGCAAAGGATTTTTTTAAAGATTTATTTTGAGTCTGCGAAAATTTTATTTTGCTAAAAAATTTTCATCGAACATATTACCGCGCCCCAAAATACCGTTTGGGTCAAAGGCTATTTTGAGTTCCGCCATTTCGTTCAAAAATCTTTCGCCGTACATCGCGTGCAGATATTTGCTTTTCAGTTTGCCGATGCCGTGTTCGGCGGAGATTGTCCCACCGAGCATTATTGCCTGCGCGATGAATCTGCCGTAGAGATGTTTCGCCTTTTGCGCCTCAGTTTCGTCTTTGGGCAAAATGTTCGCGTGTAGATGATTGTCGCCGATGTGTCCGAAAATAACGTAATCGAGTTCGCTTTCCTTTAATTTCTGTTTGTAAAAATTTAGAAAAGAAACGAATTTATCGTCGGGAACAGCCATATCAGTTCCGACTTTGCGTTGTTTATATTTAACTATTCTTTCGTTGACCGAAACCGGCAAAGCGTGACGAAACTCGCGCATTTTCGCATTGTCTTGTTCGTTGGTCGTGAACCAGGATTTTTCCGTTTCGGCGTTGTGCGTTTCTAAAAGCGCGTTCCACTGCTCGAACAATTTATCTTCATTTGCGCTGTTTGTTTCCTGTTCAAAAAATATCGCGCCCGCCATATTTGCAGGAGTTTCGGGAAATTTTTTCGAGATAAATTTCAGAGAATTCGCGTCGAAGTATTCGAGCAAAGTTGCATCGATTTGATTTTGGATTTTGAATTTTGAATTTTGAATTTCGGGCGAAAAAGATTGCGTTTCTCTTGTTTGAAAAGAAACTTGCTTAACTTCACGGACGAAGTTAAGCAAATCTTTTTCGTCTTTGAAGAAAACGATTCCGCTTAGAAAACTTTCCGGTTTGTCTAACACTTTCAATTCGATTTCAGTGATTATTCCAAGTGTTCCTTCACTTCCGATGAATATATCAATCGCGTCCAAATTTTCCGCCGAAAAATAACCGCTCACATTTTTCCGCACATTCGGCTGCTCGTATGTCGGAAGTTTAGCTTTTATTTGATTGCCATTTTCGGTTGTTAATTCAATAAAACCATCGTTTGCAAAAACTTCGCCGCGTTTTAAGCTGAGAAAATCGCCGTTCGGTAAAACGATTTCAAGCCTTTTAATGTAATTTCTGGTCGCGCCGTATTTAAAACTTCTCGCGCCCGAAGCGTTTGTTGCCACGCTGCCGCCGATTTGACAACTCCACTCAGTTGGGTCGGGCGGATAAAATAAATTTTTCGCATCAACCGTTTTTTGTAAATCATTCAAAATTACGCCGCTTTCGACGATTGCATATTTTTCCTCGGCGTTTATCTTTTTGATTTTATTAAATTTTTCAAGCGAAATAACGTAACCGCCAAATGGAATCGCGCCGCCGACCGTTCCGGTTCTCGCGCCCGAAACGGCAACGGAAATGTTTTTGTTGTTGGCTTCACGCAGAATATCCGCAATCTCTTCGCGTATTTCGGGAATGAAAAGTTTCTCCGAAAATCCGCCCTGCAGATTGCTCGCGTCGGTTAAATAATTTTGCAAATCTTCTGTTTGAGTTTTTACCTGCATAATTTTTTATCCCAATTCAAGTTGCCTTTCACGCAGATATTTCAAGCGGTCGCGCAATTCGGCGGCTTGCTCGAATTTCATTTCTTTTGCCGCTTTTCGCATTTCGTGTTCCATTCCGATAATGGTTTCCTTTAACTGCTTCGGGGAATATTCTTCAAAGGCATCGAAATTTAACGGAACTTTGAAATAATCGGCTTCATAAGCCGTAACCAGAGTTGCATCAATAGATTTGACGATGGTCGTCGGCGTGATGCCGTGTTCCTCGTTGTATTCTTCCTGAACTTTTCGGCGACGCTGCGTTTCGTCAATCGCTTTTCGCATCGAATCGGTGATTCTGTCTGCATACAAAATCGCTTTTCCACCAGCATTTCTCGCCGCGCGTCCCATGGTTTGAATCAAAGAACGTTCGGAACGCAAGAAACCTTCTTTATCGGCATCGAGAATTGCAACGAGCGAAACTTCTGGCAAATCCAAACCTTCGCGCAGCAGATTGATGCCGACCAGAACATCGAACTCGCCGCGCCGTAAATCGCGCAAAATTCTAATTCTTTCGAGTGTTTGAATTTCCGAATGCAGATAATTTACTTTAACGCCGACTTCAGAAAAGTATTCGGTCAAGTTTTCTGACATTTTTTTCGTCAAAGTCGTTACCAAAACACGCTCGTTGCGTTCGGCACGCACGCGGCATTCTTCCAAAAGGTCGTCAATTTGTCCTTTGACCGGACGCACTTCGACAATCGGGTCGAGCAATCCGGTCGGTCGAATGATTTGCTCAACGACTTCGCCGCCGGTTCGTTCGAGTTCATAATTTCCGGGCGTGGCGGAAACATAAATCGTCTGTCCGATGCGGTGTTCAAATTCTTCAAAACTAAGCGGACGATTGTCCATCGCGCTTGGAAGACGAAAACCGTATTCAACCAAATTTCCCTTGCGCGAGCGGTCGCCTTTATACATTGCGCCAAGTTGCGAAACGGTCTGGTGTGATTCGTCAATGACCATAAGCGCGTTGTCAGGCAAATAATCCAGCAAAGTCGGCGGCGGCGCGCCCGCTGGCTTTCCCGTCAAATGCCTGGAATAATTTTCGATGCCGCGACAAAAACCCATCTCTTTTATCATTTCGAGGTCATACATCGTGCGCTGATGAAGCCGCTGCGATTCGACGAGTTTTCCCTGTTTTATCAACTCTTCTTCCCACCAGTCGAGTTCTTCCTTAATCGTTTTGATGGCTTTTTTGACGGTTGGCTTCGACATCACATAATGCGATTTCGGATAAATTGGAAGACGCGATTCGTGTTTGTGTAAAACCTCGCCCAAAAGCGCGTCAATCGTATAGACCGCGTCAACTTCGTCGCCCCAAAACTCGATGCGATACGCTTGTTCCTGATACGACGGATAAACTTCGACGATATCGCCGCGTACGCGAAACGTTCCGCGTTCAAATTCGACGTGCGAACGCTCGTATTGCAGTTCAACAAGTTTCTGCAAAAATTCTTCGCGCTTTAATTTTTGACTTGGCTCGACGAAAAAAATCATTCCGAAATATGCGTCCGGGTCGCCGAGTCCGTAAATGCAGGAAACCGAAGCAACGACAATCACATCGCGCCTTTCAAACAAAGCGCGGGTTGCCGAAAGTCTCAATCTGTCTATCTCGTCGTTTATCGTCGCTTCCTTTTCGATATACAAATCCGACGCGGGAACATAGGCTTCCGGCTGGTAGTAATCGTAATAAGAAACGAAATACTCGACGGCGTTTTCGGGGAAAAAGGTTTTAAATTCCTGATAAAGCTGCGCGGCGAGCGTTTTATTATGCGCTAAAACAAGTGCCGGTCGCTGAACTTCCTGAATCACATTGGCGATGGTGAAAGTTTTTCCGCTGCCCGTTATTCCGAGCAAAACCTGGTCTTTGGCATTTTTGTTAAGCTCACTGACGATTTGTTCGATGGCTTGCGGTTGGTCGCCTTTCGGCTGATTATCGGAAACTAATTTAAATTGCATTTAAAACAAAAAGGTTAGGAAATTTTTATCTATTTTACCTCTTAACCCTTTCGTCTGTCATTTGCGCAAAATCGCTTTTTGCGCGTTCATTTTCTTATGATTGTTTGCATTAATTCCGTATCTGTTCGAGGTTAATTTATTCTGAGGTAAATGTTCTCCGTTTGTTCCGACAGAACCGCCATTGCCTTTTCCGCCCATTAATTTTTGATTTTCCTATACCATTCTATTTCTTTGACGGTATCGAACGAGTCTTCGACCTTCTTTCCGGCAACTCTTTTCGGAGCTTTAGTTTTTCAAACTTTATTTATTTTAAGTTTCGTAATAAAGTTAGTTTGTCAAAAACTGATACATTACTCGAACAATTCAAAAATGTCGGCAGTAAAAACGGTTTCGGAAACTAATGCCATCGGTTTATCTCTGATTCATCGCGGAAAAGTTCGTGATGTCTATCAGACGAATGAACGGCAATTATTACTGGTTGCCACCGATAGAATTTCCGCTTTCGATTGTGTTTTCCCGACTCCGATTCCGCATAAAGGTGTTGTTTTAACCGCTCTCTCCGCATTTTGGTTTGAAAGGCTAAAAAGTTTGACGAAAAATCATTTGATAACTTCGGATTTTAATAAAATGTCCGAAGCGATTCGGCAAATCGAAGAATTTCGCGGACGTTCAATGATGGTTAAAAAGACCGAAGTTTTTCCTGTCGAGTGCATAGTTCGCGGATATTTGGAAGGTTCGGGTTGGAAGGATTATCAGGCAACAGGTGAAATTTGCGGACATCGTTTGCCGCCGAATCTAAAACAATGTGAAAAACTTCCGCAGCCTATTTTTACTCCCGCGACCAAAGCTCAAAGCGGACATGACGAAAACATAACGGAGGCGGAATTCGTGAAAATCGTCGGTGCTGAAACGGCTGAAAAATTAAAATCGATTTCTCTGAAAATTTATCGGGAAGCCAGCGATTACGCATTGACCAGGGGAATAATTATCGCTGATACGAAATTTGAATTCGGTCTGGACGAAAGCGGCGATATTTTGTTAATTGACGAAATTTTAACACCTGACTCTTCCCGCTTTTGGTCGCTTGAAAATTACAAGCCCGGCAAATCACAATCTTCCTTTGACAAACAATTTGTCCGTGAATATCTGGAAACTTTGGATTGGAACAAAAAGCCGCCCGCGCCGGTTTTGCCCGACGAGATTGTCAAAGCGACCACTGCTCGTTATCTAGGGGCATTTCAAATTTTGACGGGAAAAGAAATAGATTAGTGAATAGCGGATAATGGTTAGTGGATAGTAAAAAACGAATTTTATAATCCACGATTCATTATCCGTTATTCATTATCCACTAAAACATATGCAAATTAGAACACAAATGGAAGCATTAATAGAAGAAATGCTCAAAGGACAAATTCTGCTTAATGAAGCAATCACCGAATTTGAAAAACTTTATATTCAAAAGGCTCTGCAGCTTAACAACGAACATTTTTCAAATACCGCAAACGCTCTTGGAATCCATCGCAACACGCTTTCCAAACGGGTTGCCGGTTATCGAACGGCGCCAAAAACATCCAAACGCCTTTTACAAAAGCGTTCGCATAAGACCGCGTAAATTATTCTTTTCTTAAAGTCGAAAACTATTGTTTGATTATATGAGGCAAAGATTTTTCCTTTGACTTTGCTTCGCAACCGCAATCTGTTCCACACGCCGATTTGGGAGAAAATGATTTAACTCTTTTCCAAACCATATTTGCGGCATACAGAAAAGCTAAAAAAATAATTACTCCGACGATTATTGCTTGCCAATTCATCTTTTTAGGAGACAGAGATTAGAAATCAGAGTAAATCGTATGATTCAAATCTTTTTTCTCATTTTTCATCTCTCATTTCTCATTCTTTATTTCTAACCGAAGCCTAAAAACCTTCCGCCTTGGAAAGTGAGAAAAGCTGCCAGATAAGCTAATCCAGTCATATAAAAAACCATAAATAAAGCCCACGCCCAGGAGTTGGTCTCGCGGCGGACAACCGCCACCGTCGACATACACTGCATTGCCAGCACGAAGAAAACCATTAGCGTTAGAGCCGTCAAAGGTGACCAAGCCGGTGTGCCGTCGTCTTTTTTTGCATCGCGCACGGCTTGAATCAGAGATTCGGAATCTTCGTCGGAATCTTTACCAACATTGTAAATAATACTCAAAGTCGAAACAAGAACTTCGCGCGCCGCAAAAGAAGCAATCAAGGCAACGCCGATTTTCCAGTCGAAACCGAGCGGTTTAATAACCGGCTCGATAAAATGTCCGAGTTGTCCGGCATAACTATTTCGCAGTTTTGCGCCCGAATCATCCGGCGCAGTTTGTTCCGTGTCACTTGCAGCTTGAGTTTGACTTTGGGCATTGGACGTTTGACTTTGAACTTCTGCGTTTCGCGGAAATGCTGTCAATGCCCATAAAATTATCGAGATTGCCAAAATTACCGTTCCCGCGCGTTTCAAAAAAAGCCCCGCGCGAATAAACATATTTTGGAAAACCGTCCGAAAATTCGGTAGGCGATACGGCGGAAGTTCCATTACGAAAGGCGGCGGTGGTGCTTTTAAGATTGTGCGCTTTAAAATCCACGCGACAATAACCGCGACGATAATGCCAAGCGCATACATCGCTAGAATTAAAACCGCGCCGAGCGAGAGGAATCCGAAGAGGGTTTGTCCGGCGAAAAATGTTGCAATCATCAACGTATAAACCGGCAGACGCGCCGAACAACTCATAAACGGCGCAATCATAATCGTCGCCAGACGGTCGCGTCTGTCTTCAATCGTGCGCGTCGCCATAATGCCCGGAATCGCGCAGGCAAAACTCGACAAAAGCGGCAGAAAAGCCTTGCCGTGCAGACCGACACCGCGCATTAATCTGTCAAGCAGAAACGCCGCCCGCGCCATATAGCCCGTGTCTTCCAAAATCGAAAGAAATAGAAAAAGCAAAAGAATTTGCGGAAGAAAAACCAGCACGCCGCCGACACCGGCGATAATTCCGTCAACGATTAAATCCGTCAAAATCCCTTTGGGCATATTTGTCCTGACAAAATCGCCCAACGCGCCGAAACCTTGTTCGAGTAAATCCATCGGCAGATTCGCCCAGGAAAAAATCGTTTGAAAAACCAGCAAAAGAATGCCGATTAAAATCACCAGCCCGAAAAATTTATGCGTCAGGATGCGGTCAATCTTTTCTGAAATGCCTCTTTCTTCGGTTTGTTTCGGCTTTACGGATTCTTGATAGATGTCGGAAATAAAATTGTAGCGGGCAAAAATTTGTTTATTTATTTGACTGTCGTCTTGCAGGCTGAGATGAATAAATGATTCGTCCGAGATATTTTCCGAATTTGACGTAGAGAATGAATAACTCCTTTTCCTTTGCTCAACCTTTGTGGTTTTTAAAACAGTTTCCGCAAGTTCTTTAATTCCTTTTCGTTGTGTAGCTTTTACTTCAACGACAGGAACTTGCAGAAACTCAGAAAGTTTTTTGGTATCAATTTCAAGACTTTGTTTTTCAGCCGCATCAACCATTGTCAGTGCGACGACGAGCGGGACTCTGTAATCGAGAAGCTGCGTTACGAGATAAAGATTTCTTTCGAGATTGGTTGCGTCAACCACCGCGACAATGACATCGGGTTTCGGCAAATTTTTGATTCTTCCCGTTAAAACATCACGCGCAATTTGTTCGTCCAGTGAAGTTGCATCAAGACTGTAAAGTCCAGGAAGGTCAATCAATTGCGCAAAATTTTCATCGCCGTCGAGCCGCCAAAAGCCTTCCTTTCGCTCGACCGTAACGCCCGAATAATTGGCGACTTTTTGCTTCATACCGGTCAAGGCATTGAACAAAGTGGTTTTTCCGGCATTTGGATTACCCGCTAGGGCAATCGTCAAGCGTTGATTTATAGGCAAAGAGATTTGAGAGATCTTACCTTTGTCGACGCCCGCTGACCATTTTACTTTGGATTCAGGAATCGAAACTGTATTTTGTTCAATTTTCACGAGTTACAACTCACTTCTATCGAATCGGCTTCGCTTTTCCGCATTGCCAAATTATAACCGCGCAGGCGAATTTCCAAAGGATCACCAAACGGCGCGGATTTGACGACTCTGACGGAAACGCCCGGCACAACGCCCATTTCCATCAAACGCTTGGTTATCGCGTTATTGCCGTTGACGGTAACAACCGTCGCCTTTGTTCCGATTGGCAGGTTTGTTAAATTCATTCTGATAATTTTACGAATAAATATCAAGTAAAAGAAATTGTATGATAATTGAAATCAACTTTCAATTTCATTGAGGACTTTCACTCTCAAACCAAATGTTTTGTCTAAAAAACTTTATTTTGGTGAAATCTGTTTTTCGGAAATCAGGTCGGCTTGATAAGAACCGGCGGCGAGCCGAAGCGGAAGACGCTTTTCATCATTACTCAGCCACAATCGCAAATTTAAAACATCGATTGCCGGATTTCCTGTAGTAATTGAAATTAACTGTGCAGACACTTTTTCGCCTTGCAGATTTATAATATCGGCATTTGAAGGACGAAGCGTAAAGACATAGGCTTTGGTGCCGAGAAAAACGGCGACGCGCGTATCGTTGACCGGATTGCTAAAGTCTTTGCTCGGCTTTAAGTTAAACGAGCGAATCCCGTAAGCCAGCGATAAAAGGCTGTGCGTTCCAACCGGAACTTCCACGCGGTTGGCGTTGTTATATGTGGCGAAACCCGTCCGTTGGTCGAACTGCGCCGTATTATTATAAGCACTCAAAAGACCTGTGAATTTCAATTCAATCCGCTGCGGCGCGAGCGATTCGGGATTAACCTGCGCTCTTATTCCATCATTTAAAACCAAAACTTGCTGTCCGGGTTGAGTTTCCGTAACAATGGCGGTTAACAGCAAACTGTCCAAACCGGAGAATTGTTTGCGCTCCTTCGCCTGCAATGTTACCAAACCAAGTAATTGTCCGTTTGTCGATACACGATACTCCAAAGTTTCGCCCAGCGCGAAGGCTAATTCATTCAAAAGCGGTTCATTATCGACATACGGAGTCGGCGTGGCAACCGGCTTTGGAGTTGACTGCGGTCGCGGAGTTTGAATCGCAACGGGAGTCGACTCAATTGAAACTTCCGGCTCAATCGTCTGAACGCTCGCAACTTCAGCTCGAAAATTCCCTTTAGCAGTTTTGAATTGAATCAAAACCGGAATGTGCGCTTCGTCGTTGCTGAAATTGATACGTAAGTTAGTAATTCCCTTTTCGGTAAGATATTCGCTTTCAACACTCGAAACAGTCGTCTCAAATTCGCCCGCATCGGTTTTAATCTTTCCGTTTCCGTTTTTGGATTTGTTGTTCGTCGTGTTCAGCAGGCTGACATTATAAATTTTATCATCTTCCTGCAAAGTAAAGTTTCCGATTCCGCCAGCGTTTCGCGCTTTGTAAATAAATGTCAATAAATCGTGATTGATAGTTGGTGAAACCGTATAATTATAAATCGTTTCTTTCGGTAAAACACCGGCGTTAAAAATTTTGCGAATATAGAGCGGTAAGCCGCTTTCGGCAGAGGCAAATGTCGTGCGCGACTCATCGAGAAGATAAAACGCCGCGCTGACTAAATCATTCGTTTTAATTTTTGCGCGAAGCTCGACGGCGTCTCTTTCACCTAGCTTCCCACGCGAAACAGTATAGATTTCGGCAAACGCGGCGTTATTAAAATTTTCAAAAGAGATGTTGTAAGTTAAGCGTTCGCCGATGCGGAAAGGAGTTAACGAAATAGACTGAGGTTTTATTTGATTTTGCGTCGTAGCATTTTGAGAGGCAGAAAAAGAATTGCTGCCGATAAACAAAAATAGAATTATAACTATAAATGGACGCAGATAGACACGAACGGACGCGGTGAGATTTTCGGGATTACAGGCTTGAGGTTTTAAGTTTTTCATCAATTGATTGGGCGTTTATGTGGTTTCGATTTCCTTTATAATGTCCCGAACCGCTAAAATTTTATCCTTGGCCTGTAGAATCGGGCGACCAATCACCAAATAATCCGAACCCGACCTAACGGCTTCATTTGCAGTCATTACACGCCTTTGGTCTTCATAAGTTTCAAATTGACTTTGGACTTTTGGTTTTTGGTCTTCCATCTTTGAACTTTGAACTTTGAACTTTGAACTTCTAATTCCGGGCGTAACGATTAAAAAATCTTTACTTTCGACGTTCTCACGAATCAATTTAACTTCGCGCGGTGAGGCGACCACGCCGTCCAAACCATATTTTGCCGAAAGCCGTGCTAAACTTACCACTTGTTCGCCCGTTCCTTTTTCAATTCCCGTCTCCCGCAAAGTTTCCCGATTAGAACTCGTCAAAACTGTAACGCCGATAATTTTCGGCTGAGTCAAGTTTTCCTTTTCGCAAAATCCCTTAACTTCTTCCACAGTTTTTTGTATCATTTCACCGCCGCCGACGGCGTGAATATTGAACATCCAAACGCCGAGCCGTGCGACCTCCACAGACGCTTTGGCAACCGTATTCGGTATATCGTGAAACTTTACATCGAGAAAAACTTTGATGTCCGACGCAACCGCTTCTCTCACAAAAGATGCGCCCGCAGATGTAAAAAGTTGCAAACCGATTTTGAACGCGCCGACTTCTTCGCGCAGTTCCGCGATGATTTCTCGGGCTTCCCGAGCGGTTTCGACATCCAGCGCAACGATTATTTTTTCTTTGACTTGTGTGGTTTTTTCCGTAGCTTTTGAAACTTCAAACATTTTATGATTGCCGGTTTATTTCAAGAAATTTTAATCGAGTGATTTGAAAATTTGTTCGCGCAAGAATTTAGTCAATCGCAGTGAGCCTTTGGTTAAAAAATTTTTTGTTTTGGGAAAATACAGAAAAGGCAATGCGGTTTCTAAATTCGGTTCTTTTTGCCGCTTCAAAAATTCTAGACATTGCGCTCCGGCTTCCTTTGATTCAAGTGCCGATTGGATCGAAGCAGTGGCATTTTCACTATCCTCTAAAAGTTTGTAAATTACGCTTTGCATAAACCAGGCATCGGCAAATTTAACATCTAAAGAAATCGCTTTCTGCAAATAATGCAAAGCATTTTTATAATTTTTTAACCCGAAATAAACGCAGCCGATTAAATAATAAATTTCCGGCGTTTCCGCGTTTTGCAAACATTGTTTGAAAGCTGCCAGACTTTCCGTCCAATTTTCTTCAAACGCCGCCAACATTCCCCAGATATAATTTACAAGGCTGCCGGTTTGCGGGTTGTCGACCAAAACACTAAGAAGTTTCCGTGCTTTTTCCAATTGCATCTCGTCAGCGTAAATCGCGCCGAGAAGCAGTAAAACCTTTTCATTTTGCCCGTCGAGTTCAAATAAATTTTCCAGATATTTTTTTGCTTCAGAAAATTTATCGACTCGAAAAAGGTTTTCCGCGATAAAAAGATTCAGCGGAACATTGCCGCGTGAAATAAGTACGGCGCGTTCCAATGTTTGAAAGGCTTGCTTTTCCTCGTTGTCCTCGAGCAGTCGGAATCCTTCTTTGACGAGATGTGTAAAAAGTTTGGCTTGTTTCTTACCGTGAAAAACGAGAATTTCCCGCAAAACTTCTTCCCGTTTATTTTCAAAGGCAAGTTTTCCTTTTTTTTCAAATGAACTTCGAGCAGTTTCCCGACTTAGAATTTCCGATAATTCAGGATTTGTTTTTTCCAAACTTTCAAAAAAAGAACTGAGCAAAGTGCGATCTTTTTGAAATGATTTGGCTTCACGCTTGATAAATTCGTAAGTCATCGCTAATTGCTCGGTAACTTGTGCGAGACGCAGCTCGAGCAGCGTAACTCTCTCCAGAAGATGGTCTTCATAATAAGACGGAACGTGATTTGTATCGAATTTGAGTGATTGCGGAAAAACTACCAGAAGCAGCCGCGTGCCGCAGCTTCGGCATTGAGTTTCGCCGAGATTATTTGCCGCCCGGCAGTTTTGACAATAACAAGCTATTTTTTCCACTTCATTAACGGATATTTAATAATGGATAATGGAAAACAGATTTTAATAATCCACTATCCATTATCCATTAATTCACTAATCCAAGTCTAAAGGATTTTTAAAAGGTTTGTCCGAATCAGTGTCGGCGCGTTTCAATGCTTCCTGAAATTTTTCTTCTAAAATTCTTTGGCGGTCTTTTTGTGAAGACATTTCCTGGGCAAAAAGATTTTCGCGTAATTCCTTTTGCTTTACGAGGTCATTCTTCAAATCTTCAAACGAACTCAACTTCTTCACCTTTTCATCGTGCGCTAAAATTGCGCCTGTTCCGGCATCAATCGTTAAATTTGCTTCGCAACACGGACAGATTATATTGAACTTTTCCATACTCAAAACAGATTATAACTCAACTTTTCTAAATTCTGGTTATAAAGATTTTTTTTCAAAACCCGGAAAGATTTAATTTACTTTGAAGGTTTGTTTTCACCATTTCCCATTCCGAATCAATGATACTGAAATAAACCGAATCACGAAAACGTCCGGTCTCGGTAATCATATGTCGGCGCAAAATGCCTTCTTCCTTTGCGCCGAGACGCAAAATCGCGTTTCTTGATTTTTCATTAAGCGCGTCTGTTTTAAATTCCACACGCACGCATTCCCAAACTTCGAAAGCGTGGGCGAGCATCAATAGTTTGGCTTCCGTATTCACATAACTTCTTTGCCATTCGGGATTTATCCACGTCCACCCAATTTCGGCTTTTAGATTTTTCACGTCGATATTGCCGAAGCGCGTCGAACCGACAATTTTGTTTGAAGATTTTTCAACGGTCACAAAAGGCAAGGAATTTTTTTGCTCGAATTCCTTTAGCGCGATTTCTACGTAATGGCGCATATCGCCGAAATTCTCCATCACATTGCTCGTCAAAGTCCAGAGTGATTCGTCCAAACCAACCGCGCAAAGTTCGTCTAGATGTTGAAAGCGTAATGGCTCGAGCCGCACATATTTTCCGTCTAAAATTACCGATTCGATTTTCATACAACAAATGTAAATCAATGTTCGATTTAAATAAAAATCAGCAGCCGACAATTTTTCGACTGCTGATTTTTTATTTCTGAATTCTTACTTCTGATTTCTAAACGTCGTAATACATCGAAAACTCAAGCGGATGCGGGCGCAAGCGCATCGGATTTATTTCCTTCTCACGCTTGTAGCTAATCCAACGCTCAATCATTTCAATTGAAAAAACGTCGCCTTTGAGCAGGAATTCGTGGTCATTTTCCAGTGCTTTGAGCGATTCGTCCAATGTCGCCGGAAGACCCGGCACATCCTTTAATTCCTCAGGCGATAAGTCGTAAATATCCTTGTCGAGCGGCTCGCCCGGGTCAATTTGATTCTGAACGCCGTCGAGTCCAGCCATCATTAGCGCGGCAAACGTGATATACGGATTGCACGCCGGGTCGGGCGGACGAAATTCGACACGCTTGGCTTTCGGCGATTGCGAAAACATCGGAATCCGCACGGCGGCTGAGCGATTTCTGGCTGAGTAAGCCAAATTGACGGGTGCTTCGTAACCGGGAACAAGTCGTTTGTAACTGTTTGTAGTCGGCGCGGCGAAGGCGACGAGCGCGGGCGCGTGTTTTAGGAGTCCGCCGATGTAATGTTTTGCCATTTCGGAAAGTCCGGCATATTGGTCGCCCCCGAAGAGCGGTTTGTCGTCTTTCCAGAGCGATTGATGAACGTGCATCCCGGAACCGTTGTCCCCGTAAAGCGGTTTCGGCATAAACGTCGCGGTTTTCCCGTGCGCGTATGCTGTGTTTTTGACGATGTATTTGAAGAGCATCAAATTATCAGCCGTGTGCAGAAGATTTGAGAATTTAAAATCAATCTCGCATTGTCCGGCGGTCGCAACTTCATGATGATGACATTCAACGTTGATTCCGACTTCAGCCAGAATCAGCGAAATCGCGTTTCTAAGTTCAATCAAAGTATCAACCGGCGCAACCGGAACGTAACCTTCTTTGGGGCGAATGTGATTGCCGTAATTCGGCGACATTTCATTGCCGTTTCGTCCCGTGTTCCAATGTCCTTCTTCGGAATTTATCGAATAACCCGCAGATTGCTGGTCGTTGTGATAAAAAACTTCATCAAAAACAAAAAATTCGGCTTCCGGTCCGACAAAAATCGTGTCGGCGATGCCGGTAAATTTCAGATAGCTTTCGGCGCGGACGGCAACCGAGCGCGGGTCGAATCCGTAGCCTTCCTTGGTCATCGGCTCGACGACGTTGGCAATCAAACAAATGGTTGTTTCTTCGGCAAACGGGTCAACCCAATAGCGCGACGCATCCGGCACGAGCAGCATATCCGATTCGTTGATTGCCGCCCAGCCTCTTAAAGAAGAAGCGTCGAAACCAAAGCCTTCTTCAAACGAATCTTCGGTTAATTGCTCAATCGGATATGTTAGGTGATGCCACGCGCCGGGCAAATCCGTGAAGCGCACGGACACGAATTTCGCGCCCTGGTCGGCGGCAAAGGTCAATACATTTTTAGCGTTCATCTAATCTCCTAAACAGGTTTGGGGTAAGAATTTTTGTAACTTTGCGAATAGTTTCACACGCAAAATTTACAGGGATTTTACAACAATCAACCACAACTTCAAAACGCTGTTTTTATAATTTAACTACTTTGAGAATTTTTAATCTCGACGCTATTCAAGGATTGTAGATTTCTACTTTTTCCAACGAGGCGAACCCGACGATTTTGCCTTCGTTGTCGAGCAGTCGAACTTGCTCAAAGACTTTATCGCCGCCGATTGACATTATCTTTTTTAATTCCCACCGGACTCAAAATTTTTGGCTTGGATTTTAATTTTTTTAACTATTTTTACAAATTATAAATTTTTATCCCAAATTTCAGTTATACTGACTATTAGACTTTTTTTTGGAGAAACTTAAAATTTGAGCGCAGTTATCGAACAGACGATTGAAACCTACGGAATTGAGAATTGGGGAGCGAATTATTTTGGAGTCAACCGAAAAGGAAATTTAATTGTTCGCGCCTCTGAAAGCGACAATCTTTCGGCAGACGTTAAGGAAATAATCGACGATTTGATAAAGCGCGGCGTCAATACGCCTGTATTGCTGCGTTTTCCGCAACTATTAGCCGGACAAATCCGCAAACTGCAAAAGTCCTTTAAGAATTCAATTAAAGAGTTTGACTATAAAGGCGGGCATATGTGCGTTTATCCGATGAAGGTTAATCAAAACCGCGCCGTCGTCGAAGAGTATTTAAAGGAAGGCAAACGCTATAACTTCGGACTTGAAGCCGGCTCAAAGGCTGAACTCTATGCGGCACTCGCTCTGGAACAATCTTCCGAAAGTCTGCTTATTTTGAACGGCTTTAAAGACCGAGATTTTGTGCAGCTCGCCTTCGTCGGCGCACAAGCGGGGAAAAATGTCGTCATCGTTATAGAAAAGCTCAGCGAACTCGACCATACGATAAAAATTGCCGAAGAAGTTTCAGCCGAAAATCCCGAAACGAAATTGCCGATGATTGGCGTGCGCGTCAAACTCTACTCGAAAGGTTCGGGCAAATGGGAAAAATCCGGCGGCGAAGCAGCGAAATTTGGACTCACAACGACGGAAATTTTAGAAGTAATTCGCCGTTTAAATGAAACGGGGCGAACCGATATGCTCAAACTTCTGCATTTTCATATCGGCTCGCAGCTAACCGACATCAAACGTATCAAAAATGCAATGAAGGAAGCCGCCAGAACTTACGCGAAGATTCGTCAGATGCAGATTCCGATTGAATTTTTGGATGTCGGCGGCGGAATGGCAGTTGATTACGACGGCTCGCGCACGTCTTACGAATCATCGGCAAACTACAACGCGCAGGAATTTGCCAACGATGTAATTTATGTCATCAAAACGGTTTGCGACGATGAAAATGTTTCGCATCCGACAATAATCCAGGAATCGGGACGTTATCTGACAGCGTATCACGCAATTTTGGTTACGAATGTGCAGGACGAAATCGAAACTATCGTCGAAGATTTAACACCGCTCACTTTGGATGAAGACGACCCGCAGGTCGTCAAAGAATTGTATGATTTGCGCGAAAGCATCACGGCAAAAAATTACCGTGAATACTATCACGACGCGCTCGAAAACCGCGAAGATTTATTTACGATATTTAATCTCGGCTTGATTTCGCTTGAATCTCGTGGTAAAGGCGAGGTTCTTTTCTGGGACGTTTGTGAAAAGGCAGACCTGTTTGCGCAGCAGAAAAAGTATGTGGCGGAAGAGTTTGACGAGCTGCGCAGACTTTTATGCGCGAAATACCTGGCAAATTTTTCGGTGTTTCGCTCAATGCCAGACAATTGGGCTTTAGAGCAGCTTTTTCCTATTATTCCAATACATAAACTCAACAAAAAACCGACGGAATATGCTACACTCTGCGACATTACTTGCGATTCGGACGGTATCGTCGACAAATTCGTGGATTTACACGATGTCAAACCCGTTTTAGAATTGCACAAATTAGAGAAAGGCGAGCCGTATTATTTGGCAATGATGCTGGTCGGCGCATATCAGGAAGTGATGGGAAACAATCACAATTTGTTCGGCGTTCCGCACGAAGCGCATATTCACATCGGCGAAGACGGATACATTATAAAAAAAGTTATCGAAGGCGCGACGCTCGGCGACGCTCTGTCGGCGGTTCGTTTCGATGCAGCGCAACTGCACGACCAGTTTCGGCGCAGCGTAACGCAGCGAATCAAAGACGGCGAGCTTTCATCAAAGGAAGGTCATCAGCTTATCGAATACTACGAAAAACAAGCGGACAGCTACACCTACCTTTCGCCCAACGGCAAAGAACTCTAACGATTGAAAGCGAAAAATGGAAAATCAACCGTTTGATTTTCCATTGTGCATTTTACATTTTACATTTGGAGAAATTATGGCTACTCAGAAAAAATCAAAGGCTTCAAAATTTTTAACCGTTCCGACCAGACCGATTCCGGTTGACCGCGACCGTTCGGTCGCAGGGCTGCTTGAAAAGATGGAAGGCGCGGGTTTCGGAGCAAAGCAATTAGCCGAGGCGCACCGAATTTGGCTCGATATGCTCGACGACAATTCAACCATTTATATGTGCGGCTCGGGCAATCTGATTCCTTCGGGAATGCGCCGGCTGCTGGCATATGTTATCAAAAATCGTTTTGTCGACGTTCTTGTCATGTCCGGTGCAGTGTTGTTTCACGACATCCACGAAATACTCGGACGCAATCATTATCAAGCGCATCCCAGTATGAACGATGACGAACTCGATGCCTCGGAGATTACGCGCATCGGCGACCTTCTCGCCAATCAGGAAGAATATCAGGAAGCCGACGAATGGATTGGAAGCGTAATCAATCAATTGGAACTTTCGCGCTCGTATTCGGTGCGTGAATTCCTGCATCTTCTGGGACGCGAATTATCTGAAATCGCACACGAAGACGGCATTTTAACGGCGGCGTATAAATCGCGCGTTCCCGTATTTTGCCCGGATGTATTGTCAAGCCCGCTTTCAATCGGAATTGCCCGCTGTCGTTTTGAAAAGAAGATTCAGTTTAACTTCGACATCACGCAGGACACGATGGATATGATGCACATTGCGGGACGCACGAGAAATTCCGGCATTATCACTTTGGGCAGCGTGTGCAGTCAAAATATGGTGAATATGGCAGAGATTTCCTCCTATATCACCAAAACCACGCCCCGCGGTCATAAATACGCCGTTTCGGTAACGACCGATTCTGTTCCGCTCGATGTCCGAACGCCGTCATTCGGCGGCAATCACACGCAGCTTTTTGGAAAACTCTTAAAAAATGCGACCACTGCCTATGTGCCGAGCGACCCGTCAATCGCGCTTCCAATGATTATTACCGCTCTGTCGCAAACCGCCGCCAAATTTATGAAAGGGCGCAAACGCCCGACCTTCATTTTTTCGGGCAAAGATTTAGGCGTTGACGTTCCTTAACACTCAACAATTATCATTTATCAGGCGAGTGAAATGATAAATGATAATTGATAATTGATATGAGCGAATCAGCACATCTTCCAATGAATTTCGGCGGTATCGAGGAAAGTGAATTTTCTTCTTTCGATTCCGCTCAAGTTCTCGTTCTGCCTGTTTCCTATGAAGGAACGGTTTCCTTCGGCACGGGAACGGGCGCGGGCGCGATGGCAATCATCGACGCTTCGCGCAATATGGAACTTTACGACGAGGAAACCGACGCGGAAGTTTTTAAAATCGGTATTCACACTTTGGAAGAATTTCAGCCGCTCGCTACGCCCGAAGCAATGTCGAACGGACTTTACGAACGCACAAAAGATTTGCTCGACGAAGAAAAATTTTTGTGTATGCTCGGCGGAGAGCATTCGGTTAGCGCGCCGGTTATTCGCGCCCACGCCGAAAAATTTCACAATCTCTCGATTTTGCAAATTGACGCTCACGCAGACTTGCGCGACGAATATGACGGAACTCCGCATTCGCACGCTTCGATTATGGCTCGCGTCGTCAAAGATTTACGTATTCCTTCCGTTCAAGTCGGTATTCGCTCGATTTCAGCTGAGGAGGCACGCTCTTTGGATTCGGGCATTCCGGCAAAAATTTTCTGGGCTAAAGATATTGTTGGACGCACTGGTTGGATTGACGCGGCGATTGATTTATTGACGGAAAATGTCTATCTGACGATTGATATTGACGGACTTGACCCGAGCCTTGTTCCGACCACCGGAACGCCTGAACCGGGCGGACTTGGTTGGTACGAAGTTTTAACTTTGATTCGCAAATTAGCCGCAAAAAAGAACGTCGTCGGGATGGATTTAGTCGAATTTTCAAAAATGGAAAATTCCGACGCGCCTGCATTTCTCTGCGCCAAACTCGTCTATAAATCGCTTGCCTATATCTTTCAAAATGACACGCCGAAAGTACGCGGAAAGTAAAACATTTATCACTAAACAGTTATTAGTCAACAAAAGAATTTATCGAATTACAGAATCAAGAACAAATATTTATAATTTGCAAGCAGAAATTGCTAATGATAATGGTTAAATAACAAATGAAAAGAGATGCTTGTTTTGCTCCATCTATTCGCGCTTTTCTTGTTGGTTTTGCTCGGCTTCTATGTCTTTGTTGCTAATCCGCGCAACCGCGCCCATCAAACTTTTGCCGCTTTCATTGCTTTTCTCGCACTTTGGACGACCAAAGATTTAATCTTTTGGAATTTTCAACTTAGTAATGTTTCATCAGATTGGTGGGCTTCCGCGAGTTTCATTATCGCGCTTTTAATGCAATGCGCGTTGGTTGTTTTTGCCTTCGTCTTCCCCGAAAATTTGCCCGCGCCGCGCCGCAAAGCAACTGTTCTTCTCGCCCCCAGCTTTGTTTTGATTCCCGCCGTGCTGTTCGGACTTTTATGGCGCGAAGTCGGTTTCAGAAATGAACAATTTGTCATTGATCTCGCGCCGCTTGCCTATGTTTTTGTAATTTACGTCTATTTTGTTTTCGGTTACGGCTCGACGGTGCTTTTTCGCAAATTTTTGAAATATCGCGGCACTCAAAAAGGTCAACAGCTCGGTGCGATTTTGTGGGCGGTCGGAATTACCGGCGTTCTGAAGACTCTGGCAAATATCATTTTACCTTTTTTCGGCAATTATGAATTACTTCCATTCAGCACGATTTTTGTTCTTCCCGGAGTTTTGATTTACGCTTACGCGATTTCCAACTTTAAACTCTTTTCCCTGCAAACCGCGCTCGACCAGTTTCGTTTGTTTCCGATTGCCTACAAAATCGCACTCAGTATCGCTTCGGTTGCCATTATCAGCTTTGTCGTTTTTCAAATACCGATTGTCTGGTGGGCTTTCGCAGACGGAAACAATTTCGAGGCGTGGCGCAAATACTTAGTTTTCAGTGTAATCTCCGCGCTCGTGCCGAATCTTCTGCTCGTGCTGTTGATTGTGCGAACGATTTCGCGTCCGCTTCAACGCATTACACTCGCGGCTGTCCAAGTCAGCGACGGCGAATACGGAACGGAAGTTGATTTGCGACGGAGCAATGATGAAATCGGCTTGCTTGCCGAATCATTTAACGAGATGAGCCGCAAAATGGCGGACGACATTCGTCAGCTTCAAAATCTCAACGAACAACTCGTTCGTTCCGAAAAACTTGCAGCGATGGGAACGCTTGCCGCCGGTGTCGCCCACGAAGTCAACAATCCGCTGGCTGCCGTTTCATCCTTGATTCAAATGATGCAGAGCAAGCAAGATTTGGATGCCGCGACTGTCGAAAAGTTGAAACTGATTTCAACACAGATTCAGAGAATTACGCAGGTTACGCAAGATATGTTGGAGTTTGCCCGCGTGCGTCCGGCAGCAAAAAGTTTTATTGACATTAACGAAGCGATTGAAAAGAGTTTGCGGCTAGCGAGTTTTGACAAATCATTTCAAAAATTACGGTTGAAAAAAAATTTTGCTGATACTTTACCGAAGGTCTTTGCCGACAGTGACCAAATCCAGCAGGTCTTTCTAAATCTTTTCCTAAACGCCCGCGACGCAATGTCCGACGGCGGCGAGCTTTTTATCACAACCGCTCAAACAGGCGAACAGATACAGATAAACATTGCCGACAGCGGAACCGGAATTGATGAAAGAAACCTCGCGCAGATTTTCAACCCGTTTTTTACGACCAAACCGGCGGGCAAAGGAACAGGATTGGGTTTAGCAGTTTGTTACGGAATCGTCACGGCACACGGTGGACGAATTGAAGCCGCGCCCAACAGCGGAAATGGAACAAGATTCGTTATCACGCTGCCAATCGGGAGAGTTGATTCGGCGAGCGAAATTTGTTAAGCAAAACTTTATTCATCGTGATTTGAATTTCCCGAAATCAAATTTACAGCGTGCGGCAAAACGTCTTTTATCACCTCAAAACACTCGCGTACACCTTTCGGCGAACCGGGCAAATTTATAATCAGCGTTTCGCCCCGAATACCGCAAACTCCGCGCGAAAGCATTGCCAGGTGCGTATTTTTGGCAGTTTCAAAACGCATCGCTTCCGCCAAGCCTTGCGCTTCCCTTTCAATCACGGCACGAGTCGCCTCGGGAGTATTATCGCGCGGCGCAAAACCTGTTCCGCCCGTTGTGATGATTAAATTTGCATCGTCGCGCTCGGTCAGGATGTAAAGCGTGTTTCGCAAATCTTCAAATTCATCAGAAACAATTAATTTTTCAACAATTTCCGCGCCGATTTCCAAAAGCAATCCAGTAAGTGTAACGCCTGAAACATCATTCGTTTCACCACGCGAATCGCTGACAGTAACGATAATTGCTTTTATTTTCACGATGTCCATTTTAATTTCAGCCGCGTATTAAATAGTGAAAAACGAAAAGTGAGAAACAAAAAACTGATTGTCATTACGTTTATCCTTTTCGTTTTTCACTTTTTGCTCTTGGTTTTTCACTGATTTCACTCGCTATATTTTATATAATCTTTAAGCCAGCATCTGTCCATCACAACCAGCATGCCTGCGTCCGCGGCGCGTTTTGCCGCCGCTTCGTCAATCACGCCTTCCTGCAGCCACACGGCTTTTGCGCCGATTTTGATTGCCTCGTCAACGACTTGTCCGGCTTCGTCAGAACGCCTGAAAACATCAACTAAATCTACTCTTTCATTTACATCGGAAAGCGCGGCAAAGGCTTTTTCGCCTATAACTTCAGTTTCATTCGGATTAACCGGAATGACTTTATAACCTTTTTTCTTCATAAACGAAGCCACGCCGTTTGACGGACGAAACGGATTTGACGAAAGACCTACGACGGCAATCGTTCGGCATTCATCTAAAATCCGTTTGATTATTCTCGCATCACCGAAATTCATTTTTATTTCTCAGCCCTAAAATCTATATTTTTACTTATTTTCAACTTCGCTCTGTGCCTGGATTTTGTATTTTCCAATAACGAAAACGTCATTTTTATATTTTTGTTTTAGTTCTTTTAATTTTTCCAGCTTCTTTTTGGTAACTTTTATGCCTTCGTCAACAATAGTTTTCTCCAATTCAACCCCTTCTTCGATAACCGCATTCGGTAAAATTACGGAATCTCGAATTTTTGCATTTTTTTCGACCGTAACATTTGTGCTTAAAACCGAATGTTCAACCGTTCCTTTCACTTTGCAGCCCAGAGCAATCAAACTGTTTTTTATATCGGCGGAGCTGTAAATAAATGCGGGAACTTTCTGTTCGGCATTTGTCAGAATCGCCCAATCTTCATTGTCCAAAACAAATTTTACTCGTTCGTTAAGCAAATCCATATGCGCGTTCCAATAACTTTTTATTGTTCCGACATCACGCCAGTAACCGGTGTGCCGATGTTCGAAAACCGATTTTTCTTTGACGAGTTTCGGTATCAATTCGTGTCCGTAATCTTTTATTTCTTTCTTGCCTTCGGTTAAATCTTTCAAAGTGTCGAGCAGAATTTTTGCATCATAAATAAAAACTTCCGTTGCGATTATATCGGTTTTGGGCTTGTCGGATTTATATTGGAAATCGGTAATGCGCCCGTTTTTTTTGACTTCTACAACACCAAAGCGCGAAGCTGACTCATTTTTCGGAACTTTGGTTGTTACCATTGTAACCGCCGCTTTTTTTTCAAGATGCGTTTCAAGCACATCCCGAAAATCCATTTTATAGATATGGTCGGCACTCAAAACGAGTAAAATATCCGGATTAAATTCGGTGATAAGTTTTTGGTGGCGAACAATTGCGTCGGCGTTTCCGTGCGCAAATCCGCCTTCGTCGTCCGACTCGTCGTCGTTTTCAAATGGCGGTAAAATTTGAAGTCCGCCGTAAGTTCGGTCTAAATCCCAAGGTCTGCCGCCGGCGAGATGTTCGTTTAGAGAATGTAGTTCGTATTGCTCGATAACCCAAACGTCGGAAATTCCGCTATGCAGGCAATTGCTCAGAGCAAAATCAATCAAACGGTAAAATCCGGCGAAAGGCACGACCGGCTTTGCCCTCTCTTCGGTCAGAAGTCCGAGCCTGCCGCCTTTTCCTCCGGCTAAAATCAACGCTAAAATTTTTTGCTTAAACATAATTTAAGTTTCAGGTTTTAGGTTTCAGGTTTCAAGTTAAAAAACGCGAAATTTAACCTGAAATTTTAACCTCGCCTTTTAACCCGCCGTTGATTCGACGCTTTCAATATCTCTGCGCCGTTTGCTGTAAATCACGCTCAAAACAACACCGATGACGACTAAAATCATTCCTGCTAAAGATTCTACGGTTTGCGCTTCGCCAAAGACAAACCAGCCTATCAGCAAACCGTAAGTCAAGCCTGAATAATTGACGATTGCCACGCTCGCGGCGCGTTCCTTTTGCAAAGCATTGGTCAGAAATAACTGTCCGAATTGTGAAGCTGCTCCGATTAAAAGTAAGTAAAGCCAATCCCAGCCGCGCGGCGTTTGCCAATGAAAAACCGTAATTAGAAATCCGACGATTAAGCCGACGAGTTGAAAATGCAGAACGACCGTCAGCGGATGTTCGCGCTCGCGCAAAGTCCTGACCAGATTGTAAGCCATGCCCGAACAAAACGCCGAGACGATGCCGAGTGCGAGAAAGAAGACCGACACGCGCAAATCGAATCGCCCGATAAACAAAACGCCGACAAAAGCCAGCCCGTAAAAAATCCACTGCGTAATTTTCACACTTTCCTTCAAAAGAAAAATAGCGATAATCGTCGTAAAAATCGGCGATAAATATTGAATCGTCATCGCGCTGGCAAGCGGAATGTTCTGAACGGTGAGAAAAAAAAGATAAAGCGCGGTCGTGCCGAATAATCCGCGCATCAATAATAATTTTCTGTTTGAGCCGCGCCAATCCGCGTTTGCTCGCCGCAGTCCGAGATAACAGAAAACCACGCCGAACGCGCACCGGAAAAAGACGATTTCCATTGTCGGCAAATGCGCGACTTTCTTGACAAAAACATTTGCCAGCGCAAAAGCGAGCGTCGAGATAAACATCGAACGCACGCCTTCACTTAAAAATTTGTTATCTGAAGAAATTATCGAATTGATTGTCGGTGAATCCACTATCAAATTCTATCTTATCGAAGTGTAAGAATCTGTTTGAAAACTCTGTTTTGGAATTCCGCAGGAAAAAAATGCTTATAGAATTTGGATTCGGAAAATTTATCAGTTATCTCTACAAGCATCACGCTTCCGACGGAGCAAAACAGTTGAGTTTTTAATTCTCAAAAACTAATTTTTACTCCGGCTTGCAAAAGACGCGGGCTGC
>DATLXD010000066.1:0-5615 GCA_035575965.1 Pyrinomonadaceae bacterium
CCGAAACTTGCCGAATTGGGACTTTTGGGCGTGATTTTCCCTGAACAATACGGCGGCGCGGGAATGGGTTATGTTGAATATGCGACGATTATCGAAGAAATTGCGCGGGTTGACGGCTCGGTCGGTTTGTCGGTGGCGGCGCATAATTCGCTTTGCTCGAATCATATTTATATGTTCGGCACGGAGGAACAAAAGCAAAAATATCTCGTGCCTCTCGCGCAGGGTGAATCGTTCGGCGCGTGGGGTTTGACCGAAGCACAAGCCGGTTCGGACGCTTCGGGAACACGTACAAACGCGATTCGCTCAAACGGTAATTGGAAGGTCAACGGCTCGAAAAATTTCATCACGCACGCGATTTCCTGCAATACTTTGGTCGCCGTCGCCGTTACCGATAAGGAAAAGGGCAATAAAGGAATTTCCGCATTTATCTTCGACAAATCAATGGACGGTTTTCGCTCGGACAAAAAGGAAAATAAACTTGGAATGCGCGCGTCGGAAACCGCGTCGGTTGTGTTTGAAGATTGCTACGTTCCGCAGGAAAATCTTCTTGGAAATGAAGGCGAGGGTTTTACGCAGTCGATGAAAATTCTCGATGGCGGACGCATTTCAATCGCGGCTTTGTCGGTCGGCATCGCGCAGGGAGCGTTTGAAGCGGCTGTTAAATACTCGAAGGAAAGAGTTCAATTCGGGCAGCCGATTGCCGAATTTCAGGCGATTCAATTTAAACTCGCGGATATGGCGACGCAAATCGAAGCCGCGCGGCTTTTAACTTTGCAAGCCGCATATTTGAAGGACAATAATAAACGAGTCACGAAAGAATCGGCGATGGCGAAACTTTACGCTTCGGAAATTGCCGTTAGAGTTTCGGAAGAATCAATCCAGATTCACGGCGGTTACGGCTACACGAAGGATTATCCGGCTGAAAAGTATTGGAGAGATTCAAAGCTTTGCACCATCGGCGAAGGAACTTCGGAAATTCAAAGAATGGTGATTGCGAAACAATTGTTGAGAGCGTAAAAATTATGACTGAATTAAAACTAACGGCAATTTACGAAAAGGCGGAAGAAGGCGGTTATGTCGGTTATATCGCGGAACTTCCGGGCGCGAATACGCAAGGCGAAACGATGGAAGAAGTGCGCGAAAACTTGAAGGAAGCCGTTTCGCTTTTGCTCGAATGTTACCGTGCGGAAGCACATTAAGCATTTAGCGTCCATAATAAAACAAAAAAGGAAGATTGACTTTAAAATCAATCTTCCTTTTTCAGTTCTAAGCATCGCTCAAAATCTCTTCTTGTTTATAAATCGTTTCAACTTCTCTGCGCCGTGTTCTGACAAACCACAAAATGCCCGCACTTGCCGACAAGATACCGGAAATAACAGTTAATAATTGCGGCGAGATTGCTAACATTGACCAACTCGCCGCGTAGCTCGATAAACCAAAAATGGTCATCTCTGCGCCGCGGTCTAAAGTCGAGATTCGCCCGCGAATGTAATCGGGCAAACTTCTCTGGAACATCGTTTCCTGCACCGCGTATTCGACACCGACGATTGCCCGCGAAACAAAACAGAAAAACATAAATAGCCATAAACTCGGCATATAGCCGGCGACCGCAAACAAAACGCCGTGGACGATTAACGTCCAGACGATAAACGGGCTGTTCAGATTTTTGCGGTCGAGATACGTCGAAACGCGGTGAGCTATCATCATTCCGAGAAACAAACCGAAACCGCTCGCCGTCCAGAGCAGCGCGACCGCTAAATCAGGATTCCAGTTTTCTCTTTGGGCAAAAACGATTCCGCCCATTCGCTCAAAAACGACATTTATCGCACCGCCGCCCGTTGCCCAAATGATATTCATCAAAAGAATTGTCAGGGCAAAATGATTTTTGATTGTGTAACAAAAGCCTTCTTTTAATTCGGTGATAAACGATTCGCGTTTGACACCAGCTTCATCTTCTGTTCTAGGCAACGCGCCCACCAATGCAGGTGATTCTAAAATTTCCTCGTCTGCTCCACGTCTTCTTGTTTCTATTACTTCTCTAGTCGCTTCATCGGGAATCAACCAAACAGAAAATGCCGAAGCGAGAAACGAAACCGCATTGATAATAAAAGCGACTTGGTAGCCGAAAATTGCCGCCGCCCAGCCGCCGAGTGCCGAACCGATTGCCATCAGCAAAAACCTGGTCGAAAACATCAACGCCGTTCCCGCCAGCAAACCGTCTTTCCCGGTCATATTCGGCATTGCCGCATTCTTCGCGCCCTCAAAAAACGCCCCGAATGTCGAAAGCAGAGCAGTTGCGACATATGCAATCCATAGATTTTCCGCGTCGCTGACGAGCAAAAACATCAGCGCGATAACGACGCGAATCAAATCCGAAAAAATCATCGCCGTGCGGCGCGAAAAACGGTCGACAAAAGTCCCCGCAATCGGCGAGAAAAGCGCAAACGGCAGCAACCTGCACAGGAACAAAATTCCCGCCGCCGTCGGCGAAGCCTCGGAAACCACGCGCACCAAACCCAGCGCGGCGATAAAGTTAAACCAATTGCCGAGTTCGGATATAAACTGTCCCCACAAAAGATTGCGGAAGTTGCGATTTCCTTTTAATAATTGTGAATAAGTCAGATTCATAGCGATTTTGGATTTTAGATTTTGGATTAAAAGCGAAGCGGCATAAACTTTCAACCAAGTCGCAAACCAACAACAATTTACAAATACAAAATCTAAAATCCGCAATAAAAAAGCCGTCAGGCTTAAATCCCAACGGCTTTTACCTTACAACACGATTAAATTTTCAAGTTCCCGTAAAATTCGGCTGGCGTTTTTCAAAAAATGCCGTTACGCCTTCTTTAAAGTCATTTGATTTGCCCGATTCGATTTGCGAAGTGTGTTCCAAATCAAGTTGCGCCTGTAGGTCGTTTGAAAAACTTGCGTTGAGCATTCGTTTGATTCGCCCGATTGAAGCGGTTGGCGCAAGCGATAATTTCTTTGCCATTTTTATTGTTTCTTCCATTAAACTTTCCGCCGCAACACAACGATTTATCATCCCGATTTTTTCGGCGCGTTCCGCCGTCAAAGTATCGCCCGTCATAAAAAGCTCCGCCGCCAATTTTTCGCCGACGGCTCTCGGTAAAAAGAAACTTCCGCCGCAATCAGGCGATAAACCGATTCGGACAAATGCTTCGTTAAACGTCGCATTTTCCGCCGCGAAAACGATGTCGCAAGCCAGCGCGAAATTCGTTCCCGCGCCCGCGCAAACGCCTTGCACCGCCGCGACAAAAGGAATCGGAGTTTCCCTGATAAGCAAAACAACGTCGTGCAAAGCCTTCAAAGGTTCTTCCAAAAACGCTTCGATTCTGCCTTCTTTTTGCCACATCGCCTGCATCTCTCGCAAATCACCGCCCGAACAAAACGCGCGTCCCGCGCCGGTTAAAACGACGGCTCGCGCTTTTTCCCGAATCGCTTTGTTTATCGCTTCGCGCAAATCCTGTGTTAGCTGCAAAGACAAAGCATTCAGCGCGTCGGGACGATTCATCGTGATAATCGCTACCGCATCGCGCAGATCAAATTGGACGGTTTCAAACGACATAAAATCAACTTATAAACTCGTCTTATTCACTAACTTCCAACTTTTCGTCAAGTACGTCTTTTTCATCGAGCTGTTCCGTCACGCTCGACGGCTGTCGGTGAAATTCCAAATGCTGTTGTTTGTCTTCTTCGGAAAATTCAATTAAAAATTGCAAATTGCCGCAGTGAATACACCCGTAACATTGGACTTCGCGTCCGCCCATTGCGAACATTTTCTTGAAAGCGGATGAATCTTCGGGTAAAAAACCGCTGCCGCTGCTGCTGCCGCCGCTGCCCGTTATGCCGTAAATCGTGCCTTTAATCAGGTTCTCGCTTCCGCAGATATTACAATTCATAACTTTTTTCTCCTTGTAAATTAAGCAAATCTGACTTTCGAGCGGTTTGCCTGATGACAATCTTTGCACAAAACCGAGCGTCCGACTTTCGGCTGAAACGGCACGTGGTCGTGTTTGCCGCAGTGGTCGCAGACGATTTCAAATCTGGTCGGCGCATTTTCGCCCGTCGCGGCGCGCTTAGAGCGGCATTTCTGACAACGCTGCGGCTGCATCATATTTCTCTGATAAAATGTTTGCTGTTCCTTTTCCGTGAAAATAAAGATTTCTTTGCATTGCACGCACGGAATTTCTACTTCGGGCATCGCTTTTTCTCCTCCGATTCTGAATCTTTGCCGAAAGTGTAACACAAAAAAACCAACGAATAAATCGAATTGAAAATTAAGAACGCAAATTTAAAGTTCAATGGTAAAAATGTTTGATTTTTGATTTCTAATTTGGCTTTATCTCACTATTTTTTGCTTAATTCCGCAACGTGGTTCTTTACCGTTTCGCCCAATGTTTCCAGATTGTATCCGCCTTCCAGACACGAAACGATTCTGCCTGCGCAAACTTCGCTCGCCCATTGTTTCATTGTCTTGGTCATCGAAACAAAATCTTCGTTTTCTAATTTTAATTGTCCGAGCGGGTCACTTTCGTGTGCGTCAAAACCCGCCGAAACCATTATCAAATCAGGCTTGAAACTTTTGCGAATGTCGTTGATTGAATCTTCAAACATTCGTTTTTGTTCTTTGGCGGGAGTTTGCGCTTTGACGGGCGCGTTCAGCGTAAAGCCTTTGCCGCGTCCGTAGCCGATTTCACCGCGGCTTCCCGTTCCCGGATACCAAGGATATTGGTGCATTGAAAAGAAAAACACGCTAGGGTCGTCAAAGAAAATCCCCTGTGTGCCGTTGCCGTGATGCACGTCCCAATCGACAACTGCCACGCGCTCGATTTCCTTATATTTATTTTGCGCGTAACGCGCAGCGACCGCGACGTTATTGAAAAGGCAAAAACCCATCGCGTGTTCGCCGGTTGCGTGATGTCCGGGCGGACGCGCCACGAGAAAAGCGTTTTGTGATTCGCCGCTCATCACCGCATCAACCGCACGACACGCGCCGCCCGCCGCATAAATCGCCGTGTCAAATGAGTGCATCGAAATTATCGTGTCGGCATCCAGAAAAGTTTCGCCCGCTTCAAACGCTTTTTCCACACGCTCAAAATGCTGCTTCGTATGACATGCCTGAATGATTCCGCGCGAAACTTTTTCGGCTTCGACAACCGTCAACGATTCCCAAAATTTTTTATCGTTTTCCAGAGCATTCATCACAACTTCGTATCGCTTCGGCGTTTCAGGATGCCCGATTCCGGTGTCGTGCTTTTGATAAATCGGATGATGAACGAGTGCTGTTTTCATTTTTAGAATCTACCACATAGATATAGAGAAAATTCAAACAGGATGGACAGGATAGATTGGATAAAAAGAAAAAATCTTGTCCATCCTGTTTGAATTTCCTTCGATTAAATAAAAGCCGTTTCGTGAAGCGATTCACCCGTCGCAAATCTTTCTAAATTCAAACACGAAACGTCTAAAAAATTTGCTTTGCCGTCAAGAATAACTTCCGCAATCGCTCTGCCCGAAGCAGGCGAGTGCATTACGCCGTGTCCGCTAAAGCCGCAGCAAAAATACAAGTTTTCAACCGCGCAGCCGCCGATAAT
>DATLXD010000067.1:0-2822 GCA_035575965.1 Pyrinomonadaceae bacterium
AAACCAAAAAATGTCGCCGCTCGCGTGTTTCGTTCCTTCGTGAAGTTGTTTTCCGCGATTCGCTTCGGCGAAATTTACTACTTTGAGTTTTTTTGCTCGCTTAGAATTTTCGGCAATTTCAATTGTTTTGTCGGTGCTTCCGCCATCAACGATAATAATTTCATCGATATTGACCAGACGTGCCAGCGCATCTAGAGTTTTGCCGATTGTAAGTTCTTCGTTGAAAGTGGGAATAATAACGGAAATTTCCATAAGAAATTAAATTATGTCAATTGAGATTTCGTTTCTTTTTGCAAATCAAATTGTTTGAGAATTACACAGACAAAAACTATAACTAAACAGTTTTAATTTCACTATAAAACTTCGATAGCCGAATCGGCATTGTCCTACTTTAATCGGATATTCTCAAGCATCGTAAAGTAATCAATCTGACTTTTTCGACTTAAATTTTCTCCAAAATGTTATTCTTAAAATGAAATTAAATTTTATGTTTAATAACTTTATAAAACCGCGTCGAGTTGTAATTACAGGTTTTGGCTGCGTTACTCCAATTGGTATCGGGCGTGAAAAATTTTGGGAATCTCTGCAAAACGGCACAAGCGGCGTGCAGCGAATCGAAAGTTTCGATGTTTCGGATTCAAAAGTAAAAATTGCGGCGGAAGTTAAAAATTTCGATTGGGAAGCCGAGTTAAATCCGAAAGACCGCAAGCACGTTCCGCGCACCGTTCCGCTCGCGCTGGCGGCGGCGCGTGAAGCGATGAAAGACGCACAAATCGAAACTGAAATTTTTAGCCGGAGCGAAAGACAAAACTTCGGCGTGGTTTTAGGAACAGGCGGCGGCGGGCTTGCCTTTACGGAAAAACAATATAAATACTGGTTTACAGGCGAGGAAAACAAAGCCAGCGTTTATACGATTCCGTCTTCGACGCACGGCGGTCTGTCGAGCGAGCTTTCGATGGTTTTCGAGCTTCACGGACTTTCGCATATCGTTTCCACAGGCTGCACAAGCTCAACCGATGCAATAGCTTACGCCGCGCAGCACATTGCGCTCGGCACACAGCAAATAATGCTGACGGGCGGTGTTGATTCGCCGATTGCACGCGGAATTTTGGAAGGTTTTAATTTGATGACGGTTTTGACGGACGATTGGAACGACGAGCCGCAACGTGCTTCGCGTCCGTTTTCTTTAAACCGGTCGGGAATCGTTTTAGGCGAAGGCGCGTGGATTTTTGTTCTGGAAACTTTGGAAAGTGCGGAAAAACGCGGCGTGAAAATTTACGCCGAAATAAAAGGTTACGGCTCGACTTGTGATGCTTACCACCGCGTTCGTCTGGAAGAGAACGGAGTTGAGCCGGCGCGGGCGATGCAGCTTGCAATGCAGGACGCGGGAATTTCGCCCGAAGCGATTGATTATGTAAATCTGCACGGAACTTCCACGCAGTTAAACGACAGGATTGAAACGCAAGCCGTCAAAAATGCCTTCGGTGAACACGCTTATAAACTTTCGACTTCAGCGACAAAATCGCAAATCGGACATCCGCAAGGCGCATCGGGCGCGGCAGGCATCGGCGCAACTCTGCTTGCATTAAACGAAAACATAATCGCGCCGACCATTAACTTAGACGTCCCCGATGCCGACTGCGATTTGGATTACACGGCAAATTTTTCGGCAAAAAGAGCGATACGCACTGCGCTTTGCAACTGCATCGGTTTTGGCTCGAAAAATTCCTCATTGGTTTTAGGAAGAGTTTGACAACTTTAAAGTAAAAAGTCGCGGCATAAAAAGAAACCGCGCTTGCTAGTTTTATTTGGTAGGATTTATAACTATTTGTCCATAGCCAAATTTTCGCCAGGCGATATTGTCGGCGGATAATAGAATGAACCAAAGGTTTTTAGTGTTTGCGTATCGAAAGGCTTGCGCGCGCCGCAATTCAGACAAGCGCGATACGAACCGCTTCGATTGGTAAACGGGCGACTTAATTTGTTATGCCAGCAACCGAAAATTTTCCCGACAATACCGATTTTGTTCCCGAAAGCTCCGTTTGTCCGGTTGATAATTGATTCTGCTATTTTGTTTTGTTCTAAAACCCCTTGCATTTTTTATCTTCTCCTTACCATTGTGTTTTAGTGTCATTTACCCTTCATTTTCACATGCATCTTCGCGGAAAGTTTTGCGATTTTTATGATGAAGTCTCGACAAAAAAGTTTGTCTTTTATTTCCAAGTAAATAACTATGGTTGACTTGTTTCCAGAATTTTTTTATTCGCTACTTTTCCTTTTCTTAATTTCATATATTCGCTAAAATCTTCCAGACGGTTTCGGAGAATAAAAGATGAAAAAAATGCTCGTTAAAACTTTGCTGTTTTTAGCAATTGCCGCTATCTTTGTTTCTTCCGTTTTGGCTTGGATGATACTGGACATAAACTCACGACGTATATCGCTTGGGAGCAAATGTCGCCGCAGGTGCTTGAAAAGGCAATCAAGATACTTCTCAGTGCGCCCGAAGATTCTGATTTGAGCGTTTTTTATTTGCAGGATTCGCGCTCCGCCGCCGCCAAACAGCGCGAACTTTTTATGATTGCCTCGACTTGGGCGGATATTGTTCGTAATAAGGACTTTAAAAATCGTTACGCCAAATACCATCACGGAACTTGGCACTATTTCGATACTTTCTGGCGCGAAGTGAACGGTAAGGTCGAACTCGTTACCGAATTGAAATCTGATAAGGAAATGCGATTGAACGTCTTTTTGTGTTTGATAAAACGCTGCGCGACTCTTCCGTCAACGATACCGACAAAGCGATTGCCTTAGCTTGGATTCTG
>DATLXD010000068.1:0-5152 GCA_035575965.1 Pyrinomonadaceae bacterium
TTGTCTTTGCTTGATGTTTTCGCGCTGTTGAGCAAAACTTTTTCATCATCTCCGAGTTTCTTCATTCCGGTGCTGTCCAGCAAATAGGCACTTTTGAGCAAACCGTTAAAGCCGCTCGTCAGCGTATTCGCTCTTTCGGGCGATTTTTGGTCTGAAGCGATAATCGCGTAAATCTGCTTGTCGTCTTGAACAAGCGTGAAATTGATTTTTTCAACGTCGAGATTTCGCAAGAAGCCGAGCAAGCCGCTGTTGCCGATAGCTTCAATCGCCTCTTTGGCAACATCTATCATTTCCTGATCGCCCGCGCTTTTTACATATTTCGATTTTGCTCTGACAAATTTTCCGTCTTTGCTGATTACGCCGTCCATCACAACCATAAATGGTTTGGTCAAATCAATCTTCTGCTTGTTTTCGACGGCGGTTTTTTCCAAAACTGTCTCCGCAAAATCTTCCAGCGGTTTTTTGTTAATTTCAACCGCCGTTACAGCGTCGCTTCCGACAGGCGGCTGATTTTCGTCCGGTTGTTTTTCTTCGGTTTTATCTTTTGAATCTTTATCTTTTGTTTTTCCGGCTAATTCTTCATCGGACGGAAGCATCTTTGGCGAACTATTTTTGATTCGCGGTGGTTTCGGCGGCGTGTAATTGCGAATCTTTCCGCTTTTATACGGCGAAGTTTTTATCGTCGGATTTTCACTGCCGAAAGAGAAAGGCGAATCGGGAACGTTTCCCTTTACGGCATTGTCATTCGGTGTCGGCACGACTTGCGGCGTATTCATCAAATCCGTGCCGTTTGAGACAGTCGGATTCGTCGGAAAGCCATTCATATCAAACGGTATTGCCGGAAAGTCAGTATTCTGCATCGCCGCGATATCATTCGGATTGGCAAGCGCGAAATAGCCTTCCGGGTATTTAAGCGGCGGCGTGTCGCTGCTGACATCGATATATGTAATGTCGGCGTCTTCGAGTTCGTTTTTGACATACTCTTTGCTGACATATTCGTCGTCAGTTCCGAGTAGCGTGCTACCGATGTAAACCGTGTTCAAAACCTGACAAATACCACTGACAAAAGGAGTGTCGCAGCCTTTTTGCGTCAGATTGATTTGTCCGGCAACCAAAACTACCAGTAAATTCGCCACCAGCGCAACGCCGAGAATTTTGTAGAGGCGCGGCGAAAGTTCCCAATTTTTTATTTCGTAACTTTCAAAAAGTTCCTTTTCTTGTTCGTACATACTTCTTTTATAAAACTTGTATAATAAATTTTTTAATAATGCTTAATCGAAAAATATAGATGCGAAACGGCAATAAACCGTTGCGAATCATTTGCCATATTAGCACTTCCAAGTGTTAATTGAAAGATTAGACTTTACGCGGCGAAACCTTTAACATTGCCTTACAGTGGCACGAAATCATAAAGATAAAAACCGTCAAAAACCAAAAAATGTCCGTTTCGACATTGTTCGCCGGAAGGAACGAAGTTTTAAACGCGAACTTGCACCGGAAAGTTCCGCCCAACTTGATTCTTTGAAACCAAATCTCGCGCAAAGCAAATCCGTCGAAAGACTTTTGCAAGGCATCGGAACGCCCGAACCGCGACCGCTCGTGCCGGACGATTTTCAAATCCAGGCGTTAAAAGCCGTCGAAACAGAGGACGTTTTAGTAACCGCGCCGACGGGCAGCGGAAAAACCTGGATTGCGCGTGAGGAAATCAAAAGACTGCTCGCCGACGGCAAACGCGCCTGGTATACAACGCCGCTCAAGGCTTTGACAAATTCAAAATACACGGAATTTTCTCAAGAATTCGGCGCGGAAAACGTGGGAATTTTGACTGGCGACAGAAAAATAAATCACGACGCGCCTTTGATTGTCGGTACAACCGAGATTTACCGCAACCAGCTGTTCGACGCTTTGCGAAGCGGCGAACAGGTCAATACGGATTTTGTAATTTTGGACGAAGCGCATTATCTGGCGGACGAAGAACGCGGTCACGTCTGGGAAGAAGCGATAATTTTGTCGCCGCCGCGCATCCGGCTTCTGCTGCTTTCAGCGACGATTGGAAACGCTGACGAGTTTGCCGCCTGGATTGGAGAAGTGCGTGGCACGAACGTCCGCGTCATCAATCGCGCCGGAACGCGCCCCGTCGAACTTCGCGCCGCATTTCTCGCGCCGAATACACAGCTTTTTCCGCTTTTCGATGAAAGCGGCGCGAAGATGAACCGCGCAATCGAACAATTCGCTCAGGAAGAGAACCGCTTTGAAAGAAGACGAAGATATTAAATTAAATTAACCACGAATTACACGAATTATTTTTAATTGTTTTCATTTGTGTTATTCGTGTTACTCGTGGCTAAAAATCCTTGTGTTTTTTCTTTATTTTCGATGTGAAATGATTTTATGAGATTCAAACTTCCAGAAATTCCGCCGCCGAAACTTATCAAGGCTTTGCGCTCATATAACCTTTTGCCCGCGATTGTCTTTTTGCCGACACGCCGCAAATGTGACGAAGCCGCGGCGGAAGTTGCCGCCGACAAATCGCAAAAGACGGACGCGGAAAAACAAGACAAGCGATATGAAATTTATCAGGAATTTCTCGCGCAATTTCCTGAAATCAAAACGCACAAACACCGCAAAATTTTGTTGCAAAGCGGAATCGCCGCGCATCACGCCGGACATATTCCGGCTTGGAAACTGCTGATTGAAAAAATGATGTCGCAGGGTTTGTTGAATGCGATTTTTGCGACTTCGACGGTTGCGGCGGGCGTTGATTTTCCGGCGCGGACGGTTGTTATCTCAAATGCCGACACGCGCGGCAATGACGGTTGGCGACCGCTTCAGGCAAGCGAATTGCAGCAAATGACCGGACGCGCGGGCAGGCGCGGCAAAGATAATGTCGGTTTTGCCGTGCTTGCGCCGAGCAATTTTCAGAATCCGCCGCGCGTTGCACAACTTTTGAAGTCTCCCCCCGACGCTTTGCAAAGCCAATTTCGCGCAACTTATACGAGTCTTTTGAATTTGCTCGACGCTTTTGGTGAATTCAAACAAGTGCGCGACATCGCCGAAAAAAGTTTCGCGTTTCGGGAAACGGCGCGAACCGTTTCCAAATTAGAAAAACAAATCGAAAATCGCCTGCAAAAGCTGCGCGGAAAACTCGAAGAAAGCAAATTTGATTTTACGGTCGAAGACATTCGCGGTTTTGAACGGCTGACCAATGTGCGATTGCGTTTGCAGGAAAAGTCCTCCCACACGCGCGGCGATGTGCGCCGAAAATGGCTCGAAGAAAACGTCGAAGCGGGCAAAATTGTTACCAAAAGCCGAAACAGCAAGCGTTTCTTTCTGGTGTTGAGCGTTTTCGGCGAAAAAGTTGTAACAATGCGCGAAGACGGACAAGGCGCAACGCTTTCATTACCGCACATCGGGCGCGTTTATACCAAAAAATATGCGGTCAAAGAAGAATCGCTCGATGAAGCATTTGACGACATTCACGCGGGCAAAAATCCGCTGCTCGACGAGCCGAAAGTTTCTCACCAAAAGAACGGCGCGGATGAAACGGTTGAAATCGTCAGCTCGCTGATTGAAAAATTTCTGCCCGAAAATGCAACCGAAGACAAGAAACGGAGCGTGACGGGTTTTTTGTGGGAATGTTGGGACGATGCCGAATTTCTGGAAAAAACCGCGCGTGACATTGATTTTTTGAAAAGCGAAATCTGGTTGCCGTTCGAGCATCGCGCCAAAGTCCTGCATCATTTCGGTTATCTGGATTTCTCCAAACAAAAAGTTACACCGCGCGGAAAATGGCTGGCGGATTTGCGCGTTGACCGACCTTTACTTGTCGGCGAAGCGTTGCGGCACGGACTTTTTGAAAAACTGGAAACCAAACAAGTCGCTGGTTTGATGGCAGCACTCGCGGCTGATTCGGACAGAAATTACGGCGAGCTTTATCTGTCGGATGAGATTTTAGAAGTTCTCACCAAGTTTGAAGATATTATCTTTGACGTTTCAAACGTCGAGTGGAAAAACGGCATCGAGCCTGCGCCGGATATGAATTTTTCTGCCGCCGCAACCGCCGAACGCTGGGCGGACGGAATGGCTTGGAGTGATTTGGTTTTTCAGACGAAAGCCGAAGAAGGCGACCTTGTTAGACTTTTATCGCGCACCGGCGAAGCGTTGATGCAAGTCGCGCATTTGAAAGATTCGAACGCGGAAGCCGCCGCAATCGCGCGAACGACGGCGGAGATTATTTTGCGCGAGCCGATTCGGTAACTAATTCTTAACAACTAATAACTGACAACCGACAACTAATTTTGTTATTATTTTTTTCGGGTTGATATTTTATGCAAGTTTTATTAGCAGACGAATACGGATTTTGTTTCGGCGTCGAACGCGCCGTCGAGATGGTCGAAGAAGCACTCGAAGAAGGCGACACGGTTCGCGCTTTGGGTCCGCTGATTCACAACGACCAGGAAATGTCGCGGCTGGCGACGCAAGGCGTGCGAACGATTAGCGAGCCGGTGCAAATAAGGCGCGGCGAAACCGCCGTTATCCGCGCTCACGGCGTAACGCCGCAAGTCGAATCGGAACTCAGGGCGAAAGCGTCAAAGGTCGTTGACGCGACTTGTCCGTTTGTTACGAAAGTGCAGAAACTCGCTTCACGCGCCGCCGCGCAAGACCGCCACGTCATTGTCGTCGGAAATCCCGAACACCCGGAAATGATTGGGGTTTTCGGCTACGCGCCGCAACATTCTTTTGTCGTGAATAATGCCGAAGAAGTTGCCGCTTTGCCGCGCCTTAGAAATCCTTTGGTCGTTTCGCAAACGACTATCAAACTGCAAAATTTTCTCGATGTCGCCGAAGCCGTCAAAGGCAAAACCGATGATGAAGTTCAAATTGTGAATACGATTTGCTCGGCAACGCGCGACCGCCAGGACGCGGCTCGCGCTCTGGCGGGCGAAGTTGATGCGTTTTATATTATCGGCGGGCGGCATTCGTCAAATAGCCGGAAACTTGTCGCCGTTTGCAAGGAACAATGCGAAAAAAGTTTTTTGATTGAAACCGAAGATGAGATAAACGAGGAAGATTTGCGCGGTGTTGAAAGGGTCGGCGTAACGGCTGGTGCTTCAACACCAAAATGGTTAATCGAAAAAATTATTAAACGGCT
>DATLXD010000069.1:0-2710 GCA_035575965.1 Pyrinomonadaceae bacterium
CGCGGATTCATTTCAATAATCCGCACGTCGCCGTTTTCTGGATTAACGGCAAATTGGATATTCGAGCCGCCCGTTTCTACACCGACGCGGCGAATACAGGCGATTGACATATCTCGCAGGCGTTGATATTCGACATCGGTCAAAGTCTGGGCTGGCGCAACCGTTATCGAATCGCCCGTGTGAACGCCCATCGGGTCGAAGTTTTCAATCGAACAGATAATCACAACATTATCGTTCAAATCACGCATTACTTCGAGTTCAAATTCCTTCCAGCCCAAAATTGATTCTTCAACCAAAATTTGCGAATTTGGAGACTCGGCAAGTCCATTTTTTGCAATTTCTTCAAACTCTTCGGGGTTAAAAGCTGTGCCGCCGCCCGTGCCACCGAGCGTATAACTCGGGCGAATAATCGCCGGATAACCGGTCGTTTCGACAATCTTTTCGGCTTCTTCCCAACTGTGCGCGAAACCGCCTTTCGCCGTCGGAATTCCGATTTCGTCCATCGCGGCTTTGAAAAGCTCGCGGTCTTCGCCGACCTTGATTGATTCGATATTCGCGCCTATGAGCTTTACGCCGTGCTTTTCCAAAATGCCTTGCTCGTAAAGCTCAACCGATAAATTAAGCGCGGTTTGTCCGCCAACCGTCGGCAAAAGCGCGTCGGGTTTTTCGCGTTCGATAATCGCGGAAACAGTTTCAATCGTCAGCGGCTCGACATAAGTTTTGTCAGCAATTTCCGGGTCGGTCATAATCGTCGCGGGATTCGAGTTGACTAAAACAACCTCAAAGCCTTCTTGTTTCAAAGCGCGGCACGCTTGCGTTCCCGAATAATCAAACTCGCAAGCCTGCCCGATGACAATCGGACCCGAACCGATGATTAAAATTTTATGAATGTCCGTTCTTTTAGGCATATTATTTTTTGCCGCGAATCACAAAAATATCAAAAAAAATCTTTGTTTATCAAAGACAGCAAATTTCAGATTATACAAAAAGGAAGCACAGCGTGCTAACTATGCCTTTTATGTTTCTCAAATCCGACGAAAACAGGTTCGGGTTGTAATTCAACATGAAATCGTTCTTTCACTTTGTTTTGAATGTCGAACTTAAAATCTAAAATCTCCTGCGCGGTGGCATTGCCGCGATTTATTATAGCAAGTGTATGATTAGTGGAAAGCCCGACTTTTCCCCGCGCAAAGCCTTTGTAAAAATCCGCTTTTTCAATCAACCACGCCGCCGGAATTTTCACGGTTTTTTCATCAACCTTAAAATGCGGAACATTTTCGATATTCAACCGCTCGGCAATCTTTTTTAATTCGGCAAATTTTTCACGGCTGACAATCGGGTTTTTGAAGAATGAGCCTGCGCTGCGCGAATTCGCATCATTTTCGTCAATGACCATTGATTTAGCACGGCGGATTTCTAAAACGGCTTCGCGTGTTTCCTGCAAAGTCGGCTTCTTTTCGCCGAAAAAGTTTTGTAAATCACGATACACGATTTTCGGCTCGCTGTTTAATCTCAATTTATAAGTTACAGACAGAACGATATAGCGATTTTTTTCGGTCGTGTTAAAAATACTCGTTCGATAAGCGAATCCACATTCGGCGTTGGTTAATTCGATTATCTTTTTTGTGATTCGGTCGAAACATCGAACTAAGACAATCGTTTCCGAAACTTCCTGTCCGTATGCGCCGACGTTTTGGACGGGCGTTCCGCCGATGAGTCCTGGAATTCCGCTCAAACATTCAAATCCCTGCAAGTTTTCTCCGACACAAAACGCAACCAATTCATCCCAATCTTCGCCCGCACACGCGGTTACTAAATTCGTTTCGCCGACCTTACTCGCTAGCTTAATTCCTTTGAGCGCGACTTTTATAATCAAACCGTCGAAGCCTTCGTCGGCAATCAGCACATTGCTTCCGCCGCCGAGAATAAAAATTTTTAAAGCGTTTTCTTCGGCAAATTCAACTGCTCTTAAAACTTCGCTCTCGTCGCGGGCTTGCACAAAAAACCTGGCGTTGCCGCCGATTTTAAAGGTCGTAAATTCGGCTAAACCGACGTTTTGCTGAATCTCAAAACTCATGACAAAAATTTCACCGAACTTCCTTTGCAAAGGTTTTACCAATTCACGACAATTTCCCGAATCGCTTCGATATAATTTCTCATATAAGTATCTTTTTCAATAAACGGAACTTTCCGGCGAATCCGGTTATAAACGGTTTGAGTTCTCTTTCCGAGTTTCTTGTCTTCACCGATACATTTTTGTCTGAAATCAATGCCCTGCGCGGCGGCAAAAAGTTCGAGCGATAAAATCATTTCGAGATTTTCGGCAATTTGACGCAGTTTGAGCGCGGATGTAACGCCCATCGAAACGTGGTCTTCGGTATTGGCGGATGTCGGAATCGTATCGACCGAAGCCGGATGCGCGAGAATTTTATTTTCGGTGCAAAGCGCGGCGGAAGTGTATTGGACAAGCATAAAACCCGAATTCAAACCGCCATTTTCGGTTAAAAAAGGCGGTAAAGTATGGGCGTTTGAACATTCGTCGGTCAGGCGCATCAATCTTCTCTCCGAGATATTTCCGAGTTCCGAAAGCGCAATCGCCAGATAATCAAACGCCAGCGCGAGCGGCTCGCCGTGAAAGTTGCCGCCGGAAATCACGTCTATGTTTTCGCAATTTTCATCGCAGAAAATTAAAGGATTGTCCGTAACTGAA
>DATLXD010000070.1:0-8148 GCA_035575965.1 Pyrinomonadaceae bacterium
CTGATTTCATTGGAAAGATTACCGCCCGTGCTTGCGCCAGTATTTTCAACCTACCGCGTGTTGTGAAACAACGCCCGCAGTTTAATCGTCAGAGTCGGGTGAAAGCCAACCTGCGCGCGGATAATTTTCGTATTCGTCCCGAAAATTATCCAGTCAATCTGATTTCCGAGATACCACTTTCCCAATCGGAAAACTGTTTGCGCTGAAGCAATTGTTATCATAACCGGCAGTAATAAAAAAATAAAGAATAATTTCAAAGACGAATGTTACATAAAATTTAACTTTCCGTGATTGTAATTTGTCTAAAAGCAGGAAGTTCGGTAAAATTTTGGTAAAAAATGCTTGTATTTTGACGGCATGACTTGCTCGGTAATAAAAAACGGGTTCGTATTCCTATATAGTTGAAATTTAAATTATTACGTATGGTTCCAGCAGAAAAAAATATTAACTCTAGTATCATGGTCATTGAAGACGACCAGATTATTTCCGGCTTACTCCAACACATTTTGACTAGGCGGGGTTATGAAGTTCATCATGCTCGGGACGGTCGCGCAGCTTCCGCGATGATTGAAAAGATAGAAGTGCCGCAACTGATTTTGCTGGACGTAATGCTGCCCTTTCTTGATGGGTTTGAGTTGCTCCAACAAATTCGTTTAAAGAAACAATGGAGTGAAATCCCGATTATTATGCTAACCTTGAAAGGACAGGAGAAAGATATCGTCAGGGCTTTGGATGCCGGAGCCAACGACTATATCGTCAAGCCCTTCCAACCCGAAGAACTCGTTGCTCGCGTCCGCCGTTTCATAAAATAAAGATGAGTTCTTTAAAAAATTTAATCGCCATTTCCATCACCATTGTCTTACTTCAGATTTTTGTCGTAGCCCAACCAGACACTACGGCAACAGCACCGAATCCGAACGCGTCTCCCACGCCGATTGCTTCCTCGGCGAACGATAGAAGCGCTTCGCCGGACGAGAAGCGGACCGAAGTGCAGTTTAACTACACGTATGAAAATTTGACCAATAATTTCGGCGACTGGCACACAGCGTCAGTTGATTTTATCCATAACTTTAGCAAACGACAGATAATTTACGGCTCACTACTTGCCACCAAACGTTTTCGACAGCGTGACCGGCAGATAATTGTTGGCATTTATCAGCCTTTAAGCCGCAAATGGACCGTTCAACTCGAAGCCGGCATCAGCCCGACGCACCGCATTTTGCCGAAATGGTCGGCAATGGCGCAGGTGGAGCGTTCGTTTAAGAAAGGATGGAACGCGCAGGTCGGCTATCGCCGCACGCATTTCACGGCGGCGCGCGTCAACCTCGGAATCGCCGGCGTGGAAAAGTATTGGGGAAATTACCGCGCCGCTTACACGCTTTACGTTAGCCAGCTGGCAAACACCGGCACGTCCGCCAGCAATCGTATTCAATTTAACCGCTACTACGGGGAGCAGGTTAGCAATATCGGCGTGAGTGTCGGTTTCGGGCGCGAGCTTGAAAGCCTGGGAAGTCGCGGCGTTTTGCAAACCGGCGTGCAAAGTGCCGCGCTGTCAGGGAGACATTGGTTCAGTCGCCATTGGGGAATAGGTTATGATGCCTCCCTCGTCCGTCAGGGCAATCTTTACACACGCGGAGGTTTGACCATTGGAGTTCGTTACAAATTCTGAATTTATAATCGGGTTGGCGTGGTGGACGGGCGTGGTAAGCCTGCTTCTGTCCCTGCTGTTGATACTCGATACGTTTCTTCTGCATTCACAGATTGTCACGCGGTCTAAGAGGGCGGAACGATTTCGCGCGAAATGGCAGCCCCTACTTTTTGAAAGTCTTGGCGGATTGCCGGAAAAATTACCCCAAATTAAACACCGTGATGAATCGACATTTCTGACCCTCTGGAATTATTTACAGGAATCCCTGCGCGCTGAAGCCAAAGATGAACTCAACAAACTAGCTTATTCGATGAGTATTGACTCGGTCGCCATACGCCGCCTTGATGAGGGCAATGTCAACGACCAATTACTAGCGATAAATACGCTTGGATGGTTGCAGGAGCCGCGCGCTTGGAATCGTCTGGAAAAGTTTCTTTACAGTGACGACACGAGATTAGCCTTATTAGCCGCCAAAGCGCTGATCAGAATTGATGCCGAGAGAGCCATCGCGATTTTAGTGCCGCTGCTTATTCAACGCGATAGTTGGTCGGTGACGGTGATTGCCGATATGCTCCGCGTCGCCGGAGCCGATATTATTTCCGAGCCGTTAGCCCGCGCCGCGCTCGAGTCTCCGGCTGAAGATGCCCCGCGTCTTATCCGCCTGCTCGCTCTCGCGCACCCGGGCGTGGCGATTCCGGTCGTCCGAAAACTTATAGGGCGGATTTCCGAGATGGAGATAGTCAGCGCTTGCCTGCACATTCTTCAAGACACGGAAGAATTGGACACGGTTCGTCGCCTGCTCCAGGACGAACGCTGGCAAGTCCGCCTGCAAGCCGCCGCCTGCCTAGGACGCATCGGGACTGAAGAAGACCAACCGCTCCTGATAGAAATGACGGGCGATTTAGAATGGTGGGTACGCTACCGTTCGGCGCAGGCTCTGGCAAATCTACCCTCGATGAATTCCGAGCGGCTCGTCGAAATTGCCGAAAATCACCCTGACAATTACGCCCGCGATATTATCCGGCAAGTGATCACGGAAAGGCAGGTGGCTGAATAATGTTGAATTATGTTTTAATCATTCAATGGATTTGTCTGCTGTTTTTCATCGGCATCAATCTCGGTTATTTTTTTCTCATGATTATCGCTCTGTTCGCGCTGCCGCGCTATTTGGAGCGTCAGGTTTTGCTCCGCGACCTTCCGCAACCGCACACCGATTTCAGGCTTCCTATCAGCTTAATCGTCGCCGCTTTTAACGAAGAAGCCTTTATTGTTCCTTCCGTGCGGTCGCTTTTGCAGCTTGACTACTCTGAATATGAAATTGTCGTCGTCAATGACGGCTCGAAAGACGATACTCTGGAGATTCTGAAAAAAGAATTTTCGCTTGTTCAGCAGCCAGTCGCCATTCGCCAGCGTCTTAAGCATCGTCCTGTTCGCGGCGTTTACCAATCAACCGTTTACCCACAATTGCGGGTGATTGATAAAGAAAACGGCGGCTGTAAGGCTGACGCGCTGAACGCCGGAATTGACGCCTCGCTTTATTCGCTCATTTGCCCGCTCGACGCCGATACGGTATTAAACCGCGATGCGCCGCTGCTGCTCGTCCAGCCGTTTCTGGAAGACCCGCGAACAATAGCCGCCGGCGGTTCGGTCAGAATCGTCAATGGTTGCGAACTCTCGGAAGGTGTAATCCAAAACGTCAGGCTGCCGAACAATCCGCTCGTTCTTTTTCAAATTATCGAATATTTGCGGGCGTTTCTTTTTGCCCGCGTCGGTTGGTCTGTAATTGACACGTTGCCAATAGTTTCCGGCGCACTCGGTTTGTTTCACAAAGAATCGGTCATCGCCATCGGCGGCTACAACCTCGAAACGCACGGCGAGGATATCGAACTTATCTTGCATCTGCACCTCCATTTCAGTTCGGAGGAAAAACCATATCGCATCGCTTATATTCCGGATGCCGTTTGCTGGACGGAAGTGCCGGAAACATTCAAAGTTCTGCGGCGGCAGCGAATCGTCTGGCATCGCAGCTTTATGGAAAGCATGTGGATAAACAGGCGTCTTTTGTTTCACCCGAAAAACCGCGTCATGGGATTGGTCTGCATGCCTTTTCAATTCGTTTTTGAAGGATTGGGACCGATGGTGGAGGTCTTCGGGTATGTTGCAACCGTTATCTGCTACGTTCTCGGATTTCTTTCGACAGAGGCATTCGTCTCGTTTCTGCTGCTCGCCACCGGATTAGGGTTACTGCTTTCAATCACCTCGCTTTTGCTCGAAGAAATGGTATTTCACACTTACCGGAATACGCGAAACTTATTCGTTTTGATTGCCGCCGCCGTTTTTGAAAATCTAGGCTACCGGCAACTCACTGCCTTCTGGAGGTTCGAAGGGCTACTTCAATGGATATTCAGCATTGAAACGAAACGCGACGTGGTAACGCGCAACGCTACTTTGCAAACCGAAAAGCAAACCGACGCAGCAACAGGTAAAACTTTGTCGCCTGCGCCGGTCAACCAGGATGTTACTTCCAAATCATACAAAGAGAAGATAACTACATAATAAGTTAGTTCTCATTTATAAATTCCGGCGAAGCGACTGCGCCGAAACGTCGATGCAATTAAGTGTTTTGATTTATGAAAGAAATTTATCAGTCACGAAATGAATCGCTTGAAAGAAAAATCTTTGTCGTTCTTCGGCAAGTTGGGCAAAGGCTGTGCCGACGTTGGCATTCGCAAAGTCCGGCAATGTTCTTCGACCATTCGGGCATCCAAAGCCAAGTGATGATGAGCCGTTCCCGAACTTCCAGTTATCGTTTCGTTCATCGCCTCACCTCCGCTTGGTTGTTGGCAATGGCGCGATTTATCAGCAGCCCGTCATAGTCGGTCCTTTGCGGCAGCGGGCGGTAAAAGTGCCGACTCAAGTTTGGTGAAAGTGTCGCGTTATCTACCGCTGCCGGTAATGCCGCCGCTTCTGCAAACCGCTCAAGTTCCGCTTGTTTGAGCAAGTAGCTGACCGCTCCGGCTTCAATTGCGCCCAACTTCAATGCCCTACCTACGGCTTGCCGCAGACGCTCGTAGCCGACCCGGCGGTTGCCTCCGCGCAGCAGTTCGATCATCAGCCGCGCGTTCCCGCCGATTCGCCGTAACGTGCTTCAAGCTGCTGCCACAGACAGCCGAACTCTAACCGTCCACCTGCCTTCTTCACGCCATTGATGAAGCGGCTTCGACCCTTTGAACGCCCCCGGCTTTCTTTCCGGCACATCCAGATAATTCTCCAGAGAGTAAACTTCCTGCCGCCGCTTCAAATAACATCTTTCGTGTTCGGCAACCACCACCCCGACAGACAAGACTTCTACTCTGGTCGGCAACAACCGCACCCGGCAGCGGTTGTGCGGGCGCAACGGAGTCGATTAAAGGTTTGTCTCGACTTTGACGTAGCCTTTGGCATCAACCAGCGGAAAGTATTTATTTTATAGCCCTAAATCTTTTATTGTTTTTATCGGCAAGTGTAGATGCAACCGGTCGTCCGACAATTCAATAAAGCCGTATTTCTGGTAAAAAACTCTCGCCGATTCACTAAGCGCATACACTTCGACAGCGTAGATGCCTAGCTGGTCGGCAATCCTGACCCCACGTTTGAGCGCATCAAGCAAAAGACCTTCACCTAGCTTTTGTCCTTTGGCGGCATTATCAACGGCAAGCCGTCCCAAAAGAACGACTGGTATCGGATAGGGCGGCAATTTTTTCGGCAAGGTATCAAACCGCACTGCGCCGCTTGCAATAGTGTAGTAGCCATAGACACGCGAATCACCAGGCAACACGGCGACAAAAGTGCGTCCTAACCCTTTCTCGCTATTCTGTCTGGCGAACTGCTTGATGAAAGCGTTAAGGCTTTCTGCACCGCAGTCGAAGCTGGCGCGGTTATGATGCTTTTGTAAAAGCTCAATGGTGTAAATCACTATTCTTTGATCGTTTGTTTGTAACGCTTTGCCGCTTTTTTAAGTGCCTCATTCGGCGGTGGCGGATTATCCAGCATTTGCAAGAAAATATCGCGGTCGCGGTCGGAAAGCACCGTCATGTGATGACGTTCCAACACTTCATCGGCGGAATTGACGAGCGCGTGAATAGCGAAATCCGTTATTGTAAGTCCTGAAACAACGGCGGCGCGTTCTATTTTTTCTTTTGCTTCCGGCGGCAGACGAAAATTTAATCGAGCTACTTCGCTGCTATGGCTTTCTGTATTTGGCATCATTTTTACCTCACTCTTAGCATCAGCATACCACAGAGAATGGCATTTTGCCACATTAATAAAGTTACTTTTGTTAAAGTTTAATTTTGCGCTTCTTTTCGGAAAAGATTGTAAGCCATTTGGTAAATTCCGGGTCAAAAAGCATAGAAAAGTTGAAGTTATTCCAAATCTGTTTTGAATCTGTGCAGTCGGAATGAGAAAGCAATCAATTTAGTGAAAAGAAATTCTAAGTCTTAACATTCATTATATTGGATTCTCCGCGGTTAATTGCTTTTCGTTGTGAATCTCCTGCAAACTTCTCACCAAAACTTTCGCCTGCGATTTTTTTGTCGCAATTGCTTCGATCAACGCTTCCGCGCCGGTTATTGTCGTTACGCACGGGACGTTAAATTGGAGCGCGGCTTTTCGGATTGCCTGCTCGTCAAAGTGTGAAGTTCTGCCGAGCGGCGTGTTGATAATCAGGGAAATTTCGCCGCGTTTGATAAAGTCAACGATGTTCGGGCGACCTTCATTGACTTTGAAAACCGTTTCGGCGACGAGTCCGACTTCTTTTAATCTCTGTGTCGTGCCGTAGGTTGCAATTAAATCGAAGCCGAGTTTTTTTAGCCTTCTGGCTAGGATTACCGCTTGACCTTTATCGGAATCATTAACCGAAACAAATGCTTTTCCCGAAAGCGGTAAAATCAAGCCCGCGCCTTCCATCGCCTTACCGTAAGCCTCGCCGAATGTTTCGCCGACGCCCATCACTTCGCCGGTCGAGTGCATTTCCGGTCCGAGAATCGGGTCAACTCCGGCGAATTTTTTGAACGGGAAAACAGGCGATTTGACAAAGATTTTTGGAACGCTCAAAGTTTCGGGCAGATTAAAATCTTTTAAGGTTATAACATCAGCCATTACGAGCGATGCGATTTTTGCAATAGGAATGCCTGTGGCTTTCGCTACGAAAGGAACTGTTCGAGAGGCTCGCGGATTGACTTCCAAAACATAAACGCGATTGTCCTTGATAGCAAACTGAATGTTCATCAAACCTTTCACTTTTAATGCTTTTGCCAGAGAGCGCGTGTAATGCTGAATCGTTTCGAGATGTTCTTCGGCGATTTTTTGCGCTGGCAAAACCGACGACGAATCACCCGAATGAATGCCTGCTTCTTCGATATGTCCTTGGATTCCCGCAATCACGCAAGCGGTTTCATCTGCCAGCGCGTCAACGTCAATCTCAACGGCGCGTTCGAGAAATTTATCGATTAAAATCGGTTTTTGCGGCGATGCGTCAACCGCCGTCCGCATATATTCGTCCAGAGATTGTTCGTCATAAACAATCGCCATCGCGCGTCCGCCCAAAACATAACTCGGACGCACGATAATCGGATAACCGATTTTTTCGGCAATCGCTTTCGCTTCTTCAGAAGAAATCGCCGTGCCGTTTTCGGGCGAAGGAATTTTCAAGTCTTCGAGAAGTTTGCCGAATCGCTTTCTGTCTTCGGCAAGGTCAATCGAATCTGGTGAAGTGCCGATAATTGGCACGCCTGCGTTGTGTAATTTGTCTGCCAGATTCAGAGGCGTTTGCCCGCCGAATTGGACAATTACGCCGTCAGGCTTTTCCACATCAACGATGTTCATCACGTCTTCAAAGGTCAGCGGCTCGAAATATAAACGGTCGGATGTGTCGTAATCGGTCGATACGGTTTCCGGGTTGCAGTTGACCATAATCGTCTCAAAATCCGCCTCTTGCAAAGCAAACGAAGCATGGCAGCAGCAATAATCAAACTCAATTCCCTGTCCGATGCGATTCGGTCCCGAACCCAAAATCATTATCTTTTTTCGGTTTGTCGGCTCGGCTTCCGATTCTTCTTCATAAGTCGAATAAAGATACGGTGTGAACGATTCAAATTCCGCACCGCAGGTGTCAACTCTTTTATAAACGGGCGCGATATTTAAATCTTTGCGTCTTGCGCGGACTTCTTTTTCGGTTGAATCGGTGAGAAAAGCGATGCGCCGGTCGGACAAACCAAACTCTTTTGCAGTCCGCAGAATTTCCGTCGGCACATCGGTTAATTTTCTATCCTCGATGCGGTCTTGCAGACGCATCACGTCAACCAACTGCTCTAAAAACCACGGGTCAATTTTGGTTAAACGATGAACCTCCTCAATTGTATAACCGTGCTGCAGCGCATAGGTGATATAAGAAAATCGGTTTGAATTCGGACGCGATAATTTCCTTTGCAAAACGTGGTCTGGAATGTCTTCGAGCCGCA
>DATLXD010000071.1:0-6225 GCA_035575965.1 Pyrinomonadaceae bacterium
CGACGGCTTCCTTTTTTAATTCGGGCGAGATTTCGTCTTTTTTATCTTTTCCGGGATTTTGCGAAAGAGTGATTTGGGCAAGCAAAACCAACCAAACAGAGAGTGAAAGTAATTTTTTCATTGTGTAAATTCCTCGTGCAAATTTCTTAAAAATCTTTTTTAGTATTCTTTGTGTTCGCCTTCAAAATTTGATTGAAACTCTTTTTCATCCGTTTCGGCGTCCGGGTTGAGCAAGGCTTCGGCAACGCGCAAGCGAGCGTAGAAGCGGACTTCGAGGCGCGAAAACTTTTCGGCGAGAGCGATTGTGCGGTCAAAATCGGCAGTGGACAAACTTTTTATCAGTGCCACGCCTTTCGATAAATTTCGATAAGATTCGCTGCGAACTGTGTCGAGCCTGGCTTCGTCGTTTTCCACCGAACCGATTTCGTTAAATTCGTCGAGCAGAATTCCCGCGCCGATAACATCGTTGAAAAACGACATATTATTTTCCAAAAAGGCGAAACCTTGTTCCGCATCGACAATTGCGTAGGCTTGCGCGATTTGCAGGACGGAAGCTAAATTTTTCCGGTTTTTCATTCTGCCCGAATACATCGCGCGCGCTTCTCCGGCGAGTGCCGAAGCCGATTTCTTATCGCCTTTTCGGGCGACGCTCGCCGCCAGAGCGGTTAAAATTTCGATGCGTTCTTCCGGTGTTTTCAATTTAGCGAGCATCCGGCGAACTTCGCGCAGCTCACCTTTTCCAGCCAGCGCGAGCGGCAGCGCGTTCTCGATTGTCCTGTCGAGATAATCGTATTTGCCCTTTGTTTTAATTTTGTCGTGAAACTTTTTGGCTTCTTCAATTTCGCCGTTGGCGTAAGCGGTTTCAGCCGCTTTGTGATACAAATCATCGCGCTCGGCGACGGATTTCTTTTCGATAAATTGCGTGATTTCGTCGGCTGATTGACCTTCCGTTTCGTTTTGAAAATTCTGCGCGGCGGTCATATTGCCGAGCATCACGGATTGTTCCTGACCGATTTTGCGCTGAATCGCCGTCGCCTGCGCCGGAAAATATTTAGTAATTTCCGGCATAACTTTAACCACTTCGTAAGCCGAAAGATACTGCTGCCGAACGTATTTCTGTGCTAGAATATCAACGATTTCTTTAATTTCGTTCTCGCTCAAAATGGCTTTCGCTTTATTTTTTTCGGCTTGCCGGTTGAGTTTTTTGACCGTATTCAAAAATGATTGAATGTCCCAGGTGTTGACCGTATAACTCCCCGTTTGATTACTTTTAATCATCACGTTTGACATCGAACCGTTCACCACGATTGCGTTTCCCACAGATTCATTAACCGAGCCGACGGTTATGGCTTTGCTTTTTATTTTTCCGGCGACTTCTTGCGTCAGTTTCGTGCCGAGTTCAGGGTCTTTTTCATAAAGATTTTCAAGCGTCGAAAAAAGATTGGCGTCGATGCCGTTTTCAAGATTTTTCATCGCCAATTCGTATGCTTGTTTCGGGTCTCGCGCGGCAATATGCACGGCGAGTTTTAGTTCGAGCGATTGGTCGTCTTCAAACAAACTCGTGCCGGATTCGTCTTTGCGGCTGAGCGTCTGTAAACTTTCCAGCGCAAATTTCGGGTCGTGCGAGCCGAGAGCGACAAGCAAATCGTTTCGCAAAGTTCGGACATCATTTAAGATTGTATATCTTTCGGTATATTCTTCTTCGGTTTCGGTATTTTCAGGCGGAATTTGATTTATCAATGTATTTAATTCCATCACCGCGTTTTGATAAATAATTCGCGCCTGCTTCTCATCCGGTTTCCAGAGCAATCCGGCGATTCCAATTCGCGCATTGATGCGATTGCGCGGCAAGGAAAACTGCTCGGCGTCTCGCGCCAGAATTTTTAACAAAGCAACGGCTTTTTCCTGCAATTCAGGCGCGATATCGCTCTTCTTGACACTGGTTTTCGTGGCGGTTTGCGCGAAAGTTTGACCGACAAACACGAGACAGAGAAAAAGTGTGAAAAAATTTTTATAAAGCATTTCGATTCTCCGATTGATGACGTGCGTTAATGATAATTCGTCTGAGTAAATTAGTAAATAAGTTTTTGTTTGCCGGATGTTTTAGAAAATTCGGCTTTTCAAGTTCGCAAATTTCAACTACCATTTATTTTTCCGATGTCAGGAACGAAAGGTGTTTAATAACTTGCATATTTTGCGTCTTTCATTCTCCGTTTTCCGCTAGAAATATGCTGCTTGTCATAGACAATTACGATTCTTTTACTTACAACCTCGTTCAGTATTTGGGCGAACTTGGCGCGCGAATGGAAGTGCGGCGCAACGATAAAGTTTCAATTGAAGAAATCGAAAACGAATTGAAACCCGCAAGAATTTTAATTTCGCCCGGACCGGGAACGCCCGACGAGGCAGGAATTTCACTTGCCGTGATCGAAAAATTTGCTGAAAAAATTCCAATTTTGGGTGTTTGTCTCGGTCATCAAGCAATCGGACAAATTTTCGGCGGCAAAGTTGTTCGTGCGCCCGAACCGATTCACGGAAAGCCGGTCGAAATTTGCCACGACGGACAAACGATTTTCGCCGGAATAGAAGATAATTTCCAAGCCGCGCGTTATCATTCTTTGATTGTCGAGCGCGAGTCCTTGCCTGATTGTCTGGAAATCTCCGCCGCGTCGCCCGATGGTTTAATAATGGGTTTGCGTCATAAAACTCATAAAGTAGAAGGCGTGCAGTTTCACCCCGAATCAATTTTAACTTCGGAAGGCAAAAAAATCTTGCAAAACTTTCTCGACATCTGAGAAGCATCGACAGCGGTCAGGCGCAATAAAGTTGGACAGATTGATTCAAACCACTAATAAACAGTAAGTGGTAAATGATAAATACAGAACACAAAATTTACCATTTACCACTTACCATCTACCGTTATGCTCGACAGGCTTTACGTTATAATCACAAAAGTGCGAAATTCGCTTTACGAAAAGGGCGTTTTTAAATCTTTTTCGCTTGGCGTTCCGACTGTCAGCGTCGGAAATATAACAGTCGGCGGAACGGGCAAAACTCCGCTCGTTGCTTTTGTCGCGGAGATTTTAGCTGCAACCGGCGAAAAAGTTTGCGTGCTTTCGCGCGGTTACGGACGCGACAATCCAAAGAAAAGGGTTCTGGTTTCCGACGGCGAAAAAATTTTAGTTGAAGTAAAAACAGCAGGCGACGAGCCGTTTGAACTCGCGCAAAAACTTTTGGGCAAAGCGGTTATCGTGGCTGATGCAAATCGCGTTTCGGCTGGCAATTGGGCGCGTGAGAGATTTGGAATTACTGCGTTTGTTTTGGACGATGCGTTTCAACACCGGCGCGTAAGGCGCGACATAAACATTGTTACGATTGACGCAACCAATCCGTTTGGAAACGGAAAACTTCTTCCTGCGGGAATTTTGCGCGAACCTTTGGAGAATCTGAAACGCGCCGATGCGATTGTGGTAACACGGGCAAATTTAGTGGGAAATGTTGCCGGTTTGAAGGCTCAAATTTCAAAATACAATGCGAATTGTCAGATTTTTGTTGCGGAAAATAAAACTTCGAGTTTGATTGATTTGAAAAATTTTCTCGCCAGAGCGCAAGACGAAGCGAATTACGAATTGCGAGTTACGAATTATGAGAAAAAACCGGTTACCAACCACCGACCGTCAACCACCAGCCACTATTTTGCTTTCTGTGCTTTGGGCAATCCGAATAATTTTTTTGAACAGTTGCAAAAGGAAAATTTCAATGTGGTTTTAACCGAAGAGTTTCCCGACCATCATTATTACACGCAGAAAGACATTGAAAAACTCGAAGCGAAAGCGCGACAAGCGAATGCGGAAATTTTGCTGACGACGGCGAAAGATGCCGTTAAATTGAAAAATTTGAGATTTGATTCGCCGTGTTTTGTCGTCGAAAGCGAGATGATTTTTGACGGCGAAAATAATTTTCGTGATTGGCTGACTGCAAAATAAACTGCGGCGCAAATGAGAGCGCGGCGTAAAATTCCGAATTTCAAATTGCGTCTTTTGTTTTCCTGCAAAGATGAAACTTCGACCAAATTATAACGGCAGCAGACACACTCTTCCAGACGCGAAAATTTACTAATTGACAGTTGGGACATTTCTTTTTCATTTGATTTCGGCGGGCGGCTTTTGTGAGAAAAACCGTTAGTTATAAACGAATCGCTTTTCTTTCCAAAATTTGTTTCTTTAAACAAACAAGAAACTTGAAAGCGTCTTTTCGCATCATACATTCAATTTGCATAAAATCACCATTAAAGATATAAAATTTTCTGAATTATTTTATTTAATAAGGAGTTAAAGAAGTGAAATATACGCGCTCCGCAATTTTTTTGATTACAGTTTTAGTTTTAACCGGTCTTTCGGCTTTCGCCCAGGAAAACGAAGCAAAGGTTATCGACGAAGTTGTCGCGCAGGTCAACGACGGCGTGATAACGCTCTCGCGCATCAAACGCGAGATGAAAGCGGCGGCTGATTCCTTCGTTGCGGAAAATAAAAAAACGCCCGAACAGGCAAAAGCCGATGTCGAAGGCAAGCAGGGCGAACTTATCGCCAACATTATCAACGAAGAGCTGCTGCTGCAAAAAGGTAAGGAACTCAACGGCATCGAGTCTGATGTTCAAGCACAAATCAATCAAAGATTTTTGGGCTTTATGAAACAGCAAAACCTGAAAACGCTTGACGCGCTTTACAAAGAAATGGAAAAAGCCAATGTCAACCCAGACGAACTCCGGGAGACTTTGCGTAAACAAGCTACCAGAGACGCAGTTTTCCAGCGCGAAGTTGATTCGAGAGTCTACGGCAGCTTTACCTCCAAAGATATAAAAAGTTATTACGAAGCGAACAAGGCAAAATTTACCAAACCCGAAACTGTAACCATCAGCGAAATTTTTCTCGGTTTTGCCGGACGTGATGAGGCAGCCGTTAAGGAAAAAGCCAAACAAATAGCCGCTCAAGCCAAAAGCGGCGCGGATTTCGGAAAGCTCGCGGAGGAAAATTCAGACCGCCCCGACTCAAAAACGAACAAAGGAAAAGCCGGAACTTTTAATCTCAAGGATATGGACGAAAGATTCATCAAACCTTTGCAGGGCGTAAAAGCGGGCGGCGTAACCGAACCGATTGAGATCGAAGAAGGAATGGAAATCCTGCGCGTGGACGCGAGAACGCAAGCCAGCGGCGAATCGTTTTTTGATGAAAACGAAGTGCGCAAAACGATGACTTATGAAAAACTTCCCGAAGAACGCAAGAAGTATATGGCGAATTTGCGCAACGAATCATACATAAAAATCAACGACACTTATCGTCCGATGGTTGCGCCGATTTTGTTTGCCAACGATAAAAAAGCGGAAGCAAAAAAGCCGAGCAAATAATTTAATTACAAGTTAGCAATTATAAATTATAATGAAAAACAGATGCTTCGTAATTCGTAATTGCTAATTCGTAATTTCAGAAAGATGCGCCTTGATTTATTTCTCAAAACCAGCCGGTTAATCGCACGTCGCAGTTTAGCACAGCAGTTTTGCGATGCAGGCTTGATTAAAATCAATAATTTGACGGCAAAATCTTCGCGCGACATAAAAGTCGGCGATGAAGTCGAGATTAAAAAGAGCAATCGGCTGACAAAATTCAAAGTTCTCGAAGTTCCCGACAAAAAACAAATATCACGAACCGACGCCACGAATCTTTATGAAATTGTTTCGGAAGAAACTTTTGGACAAGATTTGTAGAAGTTAATTTAATCCGTGTTTGCTAGCGCATTCGTCGCTGTGGGCAGGCACAAGACCTGCCCCTACACACTAATTCTTATTCGTTTCCGGATTCAGTAGAAACAATCCTACCAAATAGAAAACCAGCGCGAAAAATTGAATGTAACCGGTTGCAGAGGCAAATTTCGGCAAATCGAGCAGCCAGGTAAATGCTTCCTGTGCCGGATTTTCAAAGATTCCCTGAATCCAACTTTCGTTTGCAGGCGCGGTTAAAGCCGCCAGAAACAGATATTTCACGACAAACGCCAGCCCGAACATTCCGCCCAAACTTTGAACGAGTCTTCGGGTATCGAATTCGGCAAACAGATTATTCCAAAGCGTCCAGAAAAAGCAAAATGCAATTGTCCAAAACGGCAAACCCTTTTCCGGCAACAGCGAATTAAAAATTTGCGTCGAAGCGAAAAACAGCGTCAGCAAAACGCAGG
>DATLXD010000072.1:0-3264 GCA_035575965.1 Pyrinomonadaceae bacterium
ATCTTCCACGCGAAATCTTTTAGGCGTAACTTTTGAAATTTTTTCTGCTTCGGCAACCGTTGTCATAATTTTATTCGTAGCGAATTCGCGGGTCTAAAAATGCGTAGGAAATATCAACCAGCAGATTGAAAATCATAATCAGAATCGAAAGAAATGCGACAATGCCTAAAATCAAGGGTTCGTCACGATTTAAGACGGCTTGGATAAAAATGTTGCCCAAGCCCGGAATGGCGAAAACTCGTTCGACAACGACCGTTCCGGCGAGCAGCGCGGCGAGCGCGGGTCCAGTGAATGAAACGACCGGAATCAAGCCGCCGCGAATCGCGTGGCGCAGCAAAACAGTTTTTTCGTCCAAACCTTTCGCCCGCGCCGTCCGAATATAATCGGAACGCATCACTTCGAGCATTCCCGCTCTGGTCAGTCGCGCGATATATGCCGCGTAAATTCCCGACAATGTGATAACCGGCAAAATTATTCCTTGAATTCCGCCCCAACGCGCAGGTGGAAAAACATACAGCCACAACGAAAAAACCAACACTAAAATCGGACCAATCACAAAATTAGGTACGGAAAGTCCAAGCATTGCCAGCGACATTGAGCCGTAATCGAACGCGGAGTTCTGCTTCAGAGCAGCTAAGATTCCGACCGCTAAACCAATAATCAAAGCTAATATATACGCCAGCAATCCAATCGTCGCCGAATACGGAAAATGTCTGGCGATAATTTCGTTGACCGATTGACCTTGATATTTCAGCGAGTCGCCGAAATCAAACCGCAGGATGTTGCCCATCATAATGCCGTATTGCTGATACCAGGGTTTATCAAGCCCGTATTTTTTCTTGATATTGGCTTCGATTGCCGCCGGCAATTTCTTTTCGGTCGAATAAAAATTGCCGGGCGCAATGCGAATCAAGCCCCACGTTACCGTAACGACCAATAAAGCCATCGGGATAATGATTAACAATCTGCGAATTATGAAACTTAACATTTTGTTTTTAATCGGATTTACCGTTTTGACCATTCGGCATTACGCCGTCTATATTTATTCCGCTTTCGCTGTGTTCGCTTTATCTGCTTCGACTGATTTCGACTTTTCCATCTGTTCCTGCTTCGCCGTCAATTGACCGAGTTGCTGTTCAACAGCCGAATCGCTTGCGGTCATAATGTTATCTACGTTTGAGTCCCATTTATTCGCGTCCTGCTCGATATAAACAAATTTCCAGGCGTGCAGCGTTCCCGGATTCGGATAAAATCCCTTGACGAAAGGCTTTTTCATCCAGCTTGTGCCGGCAGTCGAAAGCGGAATGATAATCTGCTGCTGCGACACATAAAACTCGGCTTCGGCGAGTTTTTCAAAGCGTTTCTGCGGGTCAACCGTGTTGTTCGCTTCGTTCATCATCTTATCGTATTTCGGGTCCCACCAGCCGGTCGCGCCTTCGTTGACTTGGGTATAAAAAAGTCCTAAAAAAGTGAACGGGTCCATATAATCGCCAACCCAGCCGCGCCGCCCGAAACCGTCGTATTCGACTTTTGAAAGCAGAGGCAAATACGTCTTAAATTCAAGGTTTTTAAGCGGAACGGTAATACCCAGGTTTTGTTTCCATTGTGCCTGCACAAACTCCGCTACGGCTTTGTTTGCTTCCGCCGTGTTATAGGTAATGTTGACTTTATCCACCGGAAATGTCGGTGTAGCATAACCGCTGCCGCTCTTTTGCACCGGAAAACCGGCTTCCGTCATTAGTTTTCTCGCCTTTTCCGGGTCAAACGTCCGTTTTGCCCATTCTTCCTGCGAGATATTATTTTCCTTTAATTTTTCCGCATAAACTTTCTTTCTGGCTTCTTCGTATTTCGGAAAAATCCCTTCAGGTGTCAAATCGTTTAAAGGCTTGATGGTTCGGCGAAATTCGGCGAGCGCAACGCGGTCAATCGCCAGAGCAAACGCCTGCCTGACTTTCAAATTATCCATCGGCGGTTTTTTGACGTTTATCACATAAAATTCCGTCGCAACTTCCGGGTGCAGCAGGTATTCATCCTTGTATTGCCGAATACTTTCATTCCAGGGACCGGGAACGGTATGGTTGTAAAGCGCGTCAACCCGTCCGGCTTTATACAGATTCATCATCGTCGTCTGCTCGTCGAGCGGGTAAAATTCGATGCCGGCGAGTTTAACATTCGCCGCGTCCCAGTAATTAGGGTCTTTGACGACAACCAATTCGTCATACGGTTTATAGACGGAAACCTTAAAAGCTCCGCTCGTCACGATATTTTCCGGTTCTGACCAATCCGATTTAAATTTTTCGATGGTTTTTTGCGGCAGCACACGAAAGAACTGATGCGCGAGTAGTCCAAGAAAAAACGGCGCGGGCTGATAAAGTTTGACGCGCAGAGTATAATCGTCAACCGCTTCGATGCCGATGTCTTCGGCTTTGACCGCAGCCAATTCCTTTCCTTCGACAGCGGCTTTCAGCTTCGCGTTTTTCTCAAAAACTTTGGCTCGTTCCTTTTCGTCAGTCGGCACATATAATCTTTCGGGCGAATCCAAATAACGATGAAATTCGCTGTCGCCGCCCAAAGTATCGTGTTGTTGAGGCGCAGCAGTTTCCGCCGTTTGATTCGGATCTGGTTCGGCAAAGTCTTTTTTCAGCAAAAATTGACCGTTCGCGTCTTTAACGAATGACTGATCGGAGTTATATGCTTCGGCGTATTTTATATAATAAGCGAGATACCCGTTACGCGAGGCGAGTTCGGGCGAGAGTCCGCGCCGGAAAGTATAAACAAAATCCTTTGCGGTTATCGGCTCGCCGTCGGAAAATTTGGCATTTTTACGCAGATGAAAAAGATATTCCGTGCCGTCAGTCCCAATCTCCCAACTCTCGGCAATCGCCGGAATCGGCTCCATTGTTTTCGGATGATATTCGACTAAGCCATCGTAAAGAGCCATATAAATACGCGCTTCCGGCTGACCTGTCCCAATTTGCGGGTCGAGCGATTCCGGTTCAGAGCCTGTAACATAACGCAGGACGTTATCTTTCGGCGGCTGTGTCAGCCCGAAATAGCGGCTGTTGGCAGAGCTTGTACAGCTTGCCAAAAACAAAGACAAAACAACCAACGCAACCGCTAACTGAGTTTGATTTAAACTGATTCGCGCCATAATCTTGAAACTCCTTTTTTGGAACTGCTAAATGTGGAAAAGTCTAATTATAGACTTTGGGAAGAGATGTTAAATAAATCTGAAACTGCGATAAAGTTACCACGTTCCTGCAG
>DATLXD010000073.1:0-5993 GCA_035575965.1 Pyrinomonadaceae bacterium
CGGATAATCGCGTCCGAGTTCGCTTCTGACCTTTTCAATCGCCGTTTTCATAGCTTCGGCTTCGTCAGCTTTGGAAAAATCCGTAAAAGGCTCGTTCTTAAATTCGTCCAAACTTTTTTGTGTCTGCATAATTTTATTCCTGTTTTAATCGAGTTTATTTTTCTGCTTTAGCTTGCGCTTCAAAATAATTGCTGTAAAAAATAATATCACCGATAAAATAAAAGTCATCCGGCACGAGAGATTCCAATGAGCAATATAATTTTGTCCAGCTTCTTTGATTGCCAAATCAACAATATCCGGTGTCTCTATATCTTGAACACATAATAAGCTCACCAATAGTAAAGAAATCAAACCAACCTGACGATGAAAATACGTTGCGGCAAAAACCAGCAATGACAGAATTATCCCGCTGACATACATATACTCGAAAGTCGGCATTTTATCCATTACTTCAAATAGAAATATTGAAAAACGCATAATAATTTCCCTTCAATTTCAAACTGTTTCAAAAACAACTTCTTTTGGCATCGGCAAAGGCGTTCTGTCTTCTCTATAAATTTCCATAACTTCTTCAACCGCTTCGTTCAACTCTTTGAAAACTTCCAGTGCATCGTCGCCGTGAACTCCGCCATACATCAATTCAGGACAAGTTCCGATAAAGCAATTGTCTTCGTCGCTCCAATAAACGATTTTTTTGTAAAGGTCGGATTCTTTTCTCATTTCTCTTCGCCTTTTAGTAATTATGCTGCCTCTAATACAACAGCCTTTGGTTCTGGCAAAGATTTTCCGTCTTCCTTGAAAATTTCAACCCATTCGTCAACAACTTCGCAAAGTTCTTTAAATACTTTTATTGGGTCATCTCCGTGAACGCCGCCATCAAATAATTCAGGGCAAGTTCCTATAAAGCATTGGTCTTCTCGACTCCAAACAACGATTTTTTCGTAAACATCAGCCGGACTTCTCATTTTGTTTTCACCTTTTTAATCGCATCTTTTACAAGTTTCTCCTGGTATTTTCTTGCATCATCGCCCAATTTTCCAGAAACGGTTAATCTTATGCCTAAAATATGTTCATAATTCCGATTGCTTCCCTTACCACCGCGATTTGTAAATCCGTTGCGCTCAAGTTCGGCAATCAATTCTCTAATTTTCGGCGGCATTTTCTAATCCCATTCGCCCGTCTTTTGCAACTTTTTTATCTTCCGTTTCGCCATCTCGCGTTTGAGTGGCGTCATTCGGTCGAGAAAAACGATGCCGTCGCAATGGTCGGTTTCGTGCAGCATACAGCGTGCCGTCAGTTCCGTGCCGTCGAGTTCAAACCAGTCGCCCGAAACGTCTTGCGCCCGCACAATCGTTCGCAGGCTGCGCTGGATTTTTTGAAAAATTCCGGGAAATGAAAGACAACCTTCTTCGCCGATTTGCTCGCCCTCGACGTGAACGATTTCTGGATTTACTATTGCAATTTTCTGCGTTTCGTCTTCGCCGCCCGAACAATCCATTACGAAAAGACGTTTTGACTCATTAATTTGCGGCGCGGCAAGCCCGACACCGTTCGCCGCATACATCGTTTCAAACATATCCGCGACCAGCGTTTTTAATCCCTCGTTAAATTCCGTAACGGGCTTTCCGACTTCCAGTAAAACAGGTTCGGGATATTTAACGATTCTCAATAAACCCATAAATTATATTTTGCCACAAACTCGTTTAATAAAGAAAAACGGACGGCAAATATCATTAACCGTCCGCCGTTGTTAAATTATAATTTCTCTTTAACGCTTGATAAAAACTTGTGTGATAAAAATTTCGCCGTCGCCGGATTCGACGATTCCGATGCCCGCCGTATTAAAATCTTTATCTAAAATATTCTGCCGGTGCGTCGGTGATTCCATCCAGTTTTTGACGGCGAAGGCATCGAAATTTTCCATTCCTTCAACTGAAAAAAGATTTTCACCAATTTTGTTCCAGTGTTTCAACTTTGCTTTTTTAGCTCTAACGACGACATTCGCGCCCTGCGGGTCAAAATGGTCAAAAAAATTTTCCTCCGCCATTCGCTTTGAATAATCACGCGCGATTTCAGCCAATTGATTGTCCCGAACCAGAAAGTTCAAGTTGTTCTTCTGCCTTTCATCATTGACTAAAGCAAAAACTTTGTCTTCATCGGTGTCGAATTTTTTGATTGATTCATTTCTTTTCAACGACTTTTCGGCGAATGTTTCATTTCTCGCTGCGGAAAAATTTTTGAAAGATGTGTGTTGGGTCAGAAGAAATGCGGTTAATAACATTAACATTAACAAGCCGATTGTCGATTTTAATTTTCTAAAGGTTTGCTGTTTCATTCTGTTTTCTCAAAATGTTTTCATCGCCAAGGAATTTTCGCGTCTTCGATGCTGACAAAAAGAAAAGAGTTTTCTAAATTTTTATGGTATTTCAGCCAACCATGCTTTTTCTTTGTCTGTCCAATCACATAAAGTCTTAACCTCTTCGTCGGAAAGTTTCGCGCTCCAGTGTATCCACAGATACGACGGAAGCGGCATATATCTTTCCGTAATTTGTTCGCAGATTTCGTCGAGTTTGCGGCGTTTTCTTCTTGTTTCGTAAGTGTTCCAAACTGAAAAATTCAAGTGGCGGCGACCGTCGTCAACGTGGCTGGCAAGAAACAAAGAAGCCGGCGCAATCTGCGAATACCAAGGATAATTGGTTTTATTTGTATGACAATCGTTGCAGCTTCTGGTTAGAATTTTTTCGACCGTTTCGGGAACTTGTGTTGACGCTTCCAGAGTTTCAGCTTCTACAAGCGGCGGCGCGATTCGGTCTGGATGATAAAATTGAATGGCAACAAAGGCGATGAATAAAACGATGGCGATAATTTTCAATGTCTTTTTCATATTTTTTCGCCAATAAAAAAGAAGAAAATTTAACCGCACATACTTTATAAGTGAACAGTGAATCGTAAATCGTGAATAGTTTTTCTTTCTATTCACGATTTACGATTCACTATTTTACTTTTGATAGCTTACGCGCCAAATCTTTTTCCCGCCGTCGTCGCAGATAAGCAGCGAGCCGTCTGAATTTACGAGCAGTCCGACTGGTCTACCCCAAACTTCGTTACTCGTTTCATTCGGAAGCCAGCCGGAAACGAAATCTTCGTATGAATTTCCGATGAGTTTCCCGTCTTTGAAACGAATGCGAATGATTTTATAGCCGGTCAAATTCTGACGATTCCACGAGCCGTGCAGAGCAACGAACGCATCGCCTTGATATTCTCGCGGAAACATTTTTCCCTGATGAAAAACCATTCCTAAAGCGGCGGAATGTGAAGTAACTAAAACATCAGGCACGATTGTTTTTTTCACAAGTTCGGGATTTTCGCCTTTTCTGCGCGGTTCTTCGTTTTGCCCGATATACGCATACGGAAAACCGTAAAACGCTCCGTCTTTAACGGAAGTTACGAAGTCCGGGACGAGATTGTCGCCGAGTCCGTCGCGCTCGTTGACGGCTGTCCAGAGTTCCTTTGTTGTGGGATTAAATGCCAGACCAATTGGATTTCGCAAGCCCGAAGCGAACAGGCGATAACCTGTTCCGTCGGGATTGTATTCGGAAATTCCGGCGCGGCGTTCGTCTTTTTCGACCTCGACATTTCCGCTCGAACCGATTGAAACATAGAGTTTTTTTCCGTCGGGCGAGAAGATAATGTTGCGCGTCCAATGTTGATTATAGCCGCCTTCGGTTAAAGTAATAAGTTTTTCCAGCGCGGTTTCGGCTTTGGTTTGTCCAGATTTATATTTGAAACGCACGACCGAATCAGTGTTGGCGACATAAAACCAATCACCGTTAAAAGCCATTCCGAACGGCTGGCTGACATTTTCGGTAAATGTAAATCTTTCTTCCGCCACGCCGTCTTTGTTTTTATCGCGCAAAACGATGATTGCATTAGCGCGTGAATCGGCAACGAAAACATCGCCATTTGGCGCGAGTGCCATCATTCGCGGGTATCTAAAATCACCTTCGGCGAAAACATTTATCTTAAAACCCTTCGGAACGTTTAGCACGGCGTTTTTCGGCTGAGGAATTACTTTTGATGAATTTCTGACGCTTTCGGTCGCAAACGGTTTCGGCAAATCCTGCGGCTTTATTTCAAACGTTTGCGGCTTGTCGAATTCGACGATTTTCGGCAAATTAATTGTATTTTGCGCGGCTGACGGCGGCGTTTGATTCGCTTGGTTTGCTTGTTTGGTTTGTTCTGTTTGTCTGGTCTGGCAAACGATTGTCAGCGCGGCGAGTTGTAAAATCGCAACTGCAAAAATAAAACTTTTTATATTCCCGAATTTCATTTATATTACCTCTTAAAAATGTCTGAAACTTTATTTCTTAATATAGAAGATAAACATTCGCCGCAGAGAAACTCAAGCCAGGTCGGACAAATCGGGGAAGAACTTGCCGCGCGGTTTTTGCGAAAAAACGGTTATCGGCTGGTTGCGGCAAACTTCAAAACGCCGATTGGCAGAAACCGTCTCGACGCGCAAATTACAGGTGAGATTGATTTGATTGCTTTAGATGCGGACGTTTTGTGTTTTGTCGAAGTAAAAACTCGCTCGTCAGATGATTTTGCTTCGCCGCTTGCCGCCGTTGATTTGCGGAAGCAGCGACAGATTATCCGCACCGCGCGAATGTATCGCAAAATCTTTCAGCTTCATCACGTCAAAATACGGTATGACGTAATCAGTGTCATTTTACCGAAAAATGAGCGTCCGACGGTTGAGCTTTTTAAGAATTATTTTAACGAAGAGAAGTTTCGTAAAAATTTTTGGGCAGATAGATTGTAAGGTTTTCGGAATAGTTTTAACAAATTATTCCGAAACATTTTTCGTATTGGTTCGTATTTTTCACTACTGACCTTTCTTTCAAATAAATAAAATCGAGGTGAATTATGTTAAAAAGCATTTTCTCTTTAATCGTTGTAACAGTCTGCGTTATGACATTCGCTACCCAAACCTTTTCACAAAATGACAAGTTGCCGCCGCTTATTGACCGCGAGTTGTTGTTTGGTAATCCTGAGATAGCTGGAGCGCAAATTTCGCCCGACGGCAAATTTATCGCGTTTATCAAGCCTTACAAAGACACCCGCAATATTTGGGTAAAAAGAATTGACGAGCCGTTTGAAAAAGCGAAGCTCATCACCAATCGCACTGACCGACCGATTCCGAATTATTTTTGGAGTTACGACGGCAAATACATTCTGTTCACACAGGATAAAGGCGGCGACGAAAATTATAACGTCTATGCCGTCAATCCGAACGACGCGCCGAAAGCAGGTGAGGAAGTTCCGACCGCTAGAAACATTACCGACGCGCAAAAGGTTCGCGCTATGATTTTTGCAGTGCCGAAAACCGAACCTGACGCGATTTATGTCGGACTGAATGACCGCGAACCCGCGTGGCACGACCTTTATAAAGTAAAAATTTCAACCGGCGAGCGCACTTTAATAAGCAAAAATACCGACCGCTTGCAAGGAATAATTTTTGATAATGCCGATAGAATGCGTCTCGCTTTGCGTGTTCCGCCAAACGGCGACACGGAAATTTTGCGGCTCGATGCCGGCGGCAAATCCACGAAAATATATTCGTGTAATTTGTTTGAAACCTGCTATCCGATTCGTTTTCACAAAGATAACAAGCGCGTTTATCTGCAAGCCAACAAAGGTAATCCTGATTTAACGCAATTGATTTTGCTCGACGTGGAAACCGGCAAAGAAGAAATGGTCGAATCAGACCCGTTGAAGCGTGTGGATTTTGACAGCGCGGTTTTTTCGGATGTAACCGACGAATTGATTTATACAAGCTACACCGATGAAAAAACACGACGTTATTGGAAGGACAAAAAGTTTGAAGCCGATTACAAGTATTTGCAAAGTAAATTGCCAAACAAGGAAATTGGTTTCGCTTCATCAACCAACGACGAACGAATGTGGCTCATCTCGGCTTACAGCGACACCGA
>DATLXD010000074.1:0-1578 GCA_035575965.1 Pyrinomonadaceae bacterium
GAAAAGGAAGACGGTTTGCAAATTGAAATTATAGATTTACGAACGCTCGCACCGCTCGATAAAGAGGCGATTCTGGCGACGGTGAAAAAGACAAACCGCGCTCTCGTTCTGCACGAAGCGAGTCTGACGGGCGGCATCGGCGGCGAGATTACCGCGATTATCGCCGAAGAAGCGTTTGAATGGCTCGACGCGCCGCCGATTCGCCTCGCTTCGATTGACGCGCCCGTGCCATTTGCGCCGCAAATGGAAGATTATTATTTGCCGCAGGTTTCGGAAATTGTCGAAGCAGCGCGAAAACTTGCGTTATACTAAACATAGACTCCGCTCAAAAAGCTCCATTTCAAGCGAGGTATTTCTATGCTGCATAAAAATTATAAGTTTGGAAAATTCTTTCGGATTTTTTTTCTGTTGCCGGTGTTTTCTTTTGTTTTGATTACGCCTGTTTTCACTCAAAACAATATTGTCGAAATCGAATACAACTTCAAATCCGGCTCTTCGGGCTGGACGGCGGATTTTGCCGATTATAATCCGGCTACTAATGACAGCGGGTTTTATGAACTATACAACGGAATTCGCTTGATGCCGCGAAAGCTGACTTATGTGTCGAGACGCGGATTTTACATTCAGGGAAATAATCATTCGGACGATTTATTTATGTTTCTAAAACGCCGCTTGACGGCTGCAGACGGAATCGTTGCCGGGCAAACATATCGTATTGAATATGTTATTAAGCTGGCTTCGGATGCGCCGAGCGGATGCGGCGGAATAGGCGGCACACCGGGAGAAAGTGTTTATTTGAAAGCCGGAGCCAGTTCGGTTGAGCCGCTTGCCGTTTTACAACCAAACGGTTATTTAAGAATGAATATAGATAAAGGAAACCAATCTCAAGGCGGAACGGCGGCTTCGGTGGCGGGAAACATTGCTAACGGAATTCCCTGTGCAGCGGTCTTTCCATTGAGTAAGTTTGCTTTGATTGAACGCTTACATCAACACACAACCAATGTCACGGCTAACGCCAACGGAGAATTGTGGCTTTTAGTTGGAACTGATTCGGGTTTTGAAGGAACGACAAGACTTTATTACCAAAGTATCAGAGTTAGATTAGTGCCTGTGCAGAATTAAACAACCCGAAAATAATTACGAAAAAAATTAAAGTTAGCGAATTGCAATTAGGAAAGCTCGAAAGCATTCACGGCGTTTCGCCCGTTTTTAAGCAACGTGCATTTATCGTCGCGGTTGTTTCATTCGTCTTTTTTACAGCGATGATTATTGCTTATTCGGTGCGGCGAAGTTTTGTTTTTATTTTAATGGGAACGGCTTTTTTGGTTGTCGAATTATTTACGCTTTTCGGTTGGCTCGGTCAAAAGAATGCGGAATTTAGATTATTTGAAAACGGATTTTCCTACAAAGAATTCGTCTGCGCTTGGGATGAAATCGAATCAATCAATGTTAAAGCCGAAAGCGGTTTGATTGGCGGCGCGAAAATCAATTGTCTGGTTCGCAAAAATGATGGTCAGGAAATTGTTTTGACTGAAGTAATCGAAGATTTAGAAAGTATCGTCAAAATAATTGACGGAA